>CAJOFP010000055.1 GCA_905233795.1 uncultured Oscillibacter sp.
TAATCTGATATAATAAAAAATAAAATATAATAAATAATTATTTAATTTTTTCAGGAGGAGATCGCGTGGGAAAACAGCGAATCGCGGCGGAGCGGACGCGCTTGAAAATCATGGACGCGGCGGAAAAATTGATTGCGGAACACGGCTTTGACAATGTCACCGTGGATGAAATCGCGGCGGAAGCGGGCGTCGCCAAGGGAAGTTTCTACACTTATTTTAAGCGCAAAGAAGACGTTGTCGGGGAAATCGCCCATACAAATTTTGAAACTATGCGGGAGCAATCTAACAAACTGACAGGCGGCGTATGCGATAAAATAGCCGCGTTTCTTGTGGAATCCATGAAATATATCGTGAAATCCGGGATTAAACTTTCCCAACAATGGGTGAAATGCGGCATGGAACCGGAACTGACAACGGATGTTTCCGATAAATTCGCTTATGATTTGCGTGTAATCCGGGAAATTCTCGAAGCGGCGGTACAGTCCGGGGAATTATCCAAGCAAACGCCTTTGGAAAATATCGCCCGGTTTATCGCGGTTGAATATTACGGCGCGGTCGCCTGCTGGTGTATCACAAACGGGGCGTTTGACCCGGTGAAATTACTGGCGGATTACTGCGCTATACAGTTACGGGATACCCTGCGGGAGTACGCGGCGGGGGAATCCATGGAAAATAATATGAATAATAATATTATGATAGATAAAATCTCGGAAAATACGGAAAGGAGCCGGAGTATGGAAGAAATCGTATTGGAACAGTCGAAAAAGTTCTGGAAAGCGTTGGAAGCCGCCGACACGGACGGAATGCGGGCCGTTGCGGATCCGTCCTGTATGTTCGTGCATATCGGGACCACCTGCGGACTGGACAAAGAAATGCGGTATTTCACGGAAAAAACTTTCATCCCCACAGGAGTGAAAATCAATGACCAAAAGTCGAATATTTACGGGGATACCGCCGTTGTGATTACGGATTGCCATTATTCGCTTTTATTAAAAAACGAGGAGACCACACATCATTTCGCGGTCACGGAAGTATATGTCCGCATGGACGGCGCGTGGAAACTGGTGCAGTTTTCTTTCACCGCTCTGGTATATTAATTTTTAAAATATTTTAACGGGAGGAAAAGAATATGGAATACGCGATTTTGAACACAGGCGCGAAAATGCCGCTGGAAGGTTTCGGCGTTTTTCAGATTCCGGACGCCGTCGAGTGCGAACAGGTCGCTTACAACGCGATCAAAACCGGCTATCGGCTGATTGATACGGCGGCGGCCTATCGGAATGAGGAAGCCGTGGGAAAAGCCGTCGCCCGCGCCGTCGCCGACGGTCTGACCACACGGGAGGAATTGTTTATCACCACAAAAGTATGGGTAACGGATCAAAAAACGGAAGACAGCGCGTATCAGGCTGTCAAAACTTCTCTTGCTAAATTGAATATGCCGTATGTGGATTTGATTCTGCTTCATCAGCCTATGGGGGATTATTTCGCCGCTTATCGTGGAATTACAAAGGCGTACAAGGGCGGATTGACAAAATCCATTGGCGTGGCGAATTTCTATCCCGGCGTATTGACAAATTTCTGTGAAACGGTTGAAATCATTCCGGCTGTGAATCAGGTGGAACTGCATCCGTTTTTCGCGCAGGAAAAAGCCGTGGAAAATATGAAGGCATACGGCATTGTCCCGCAGGCGTGGGGGCCTTTGGCGGAAGGCAAACACTGTATTTTCACCGATCCGGAACTGGTAAAAATCGGGGAAAAATACGGCAAAAGCGCGGCGCAGGTGGTTCTCCGCTGGAACGCGCAACGGGGCGTGTCCATTATTCCGAAATCCGTGCATGAAGAGCTCATGAAACAGAATTTTGACATCTGGGATTTCGCTTTGACGGATCAGGAAATGGCGACAGTCGCCGCGAAAAATCTGGGACACAGTGAAATTGTGAACCATGATGATCCGATGTTTGTAAAATACTGCGTCGGGGCGGCGAAAACTTTCTGATTGTGTGGAAAGAAAGAAACCGGACTGACTGCCCGGTTTTCTTGTTCAAATATATTATAACGGGGAGTTGATAATATGTGTCGAAATTATAGATGGAAATTCGCCGCGCTGTTATGGACAGTTTTATTCTGTCTGGCTCTGACGGCGTGTGGAAACAGTCAACAGAGCGCGTCTGACAACGCGAGTGAAACGGAAGAGGCGGATGATACGCCGGAAATTTCAACGGGAATTACGGAAGAAGCGCCGGGGGATGGTCCGGCGTCCCGGAGCGTCGTGGAAGCGTTGAACGGCGTCCCTATGGTGACGCTGAACAACGGCGTACAAATGCCGCGTCTGGGACTGGGAACGCAGATTCAAAGATTGGAAGCGGGCGGTCCGAACGATGAATTGACGGAAACTTCCCGTCAGTCCGTCGTCGCCGCTTTGGAAGCCGGATACAGACATCTGGACACGGCGCATGGCTATTATAACGAAAGCGGCGTGGGACAGGGTATTATAGACAGCGGCGTTCCCCGTGAGGAAATCTGGATTACAAGCAAATTATGGCCCAGTGAGTTCGGCGAGGGCGTGACGATGGATGCCATTGACAAAATGCTGAACCGACTCCAGACGGATTATATAGACCTGCTCTATTTGCACCATCCCGTAGGGGATTTCGTCGGCGCGTGGAAAGATTTAGAAAAGGCGTACCGGCAAGGAAAAGTCCGGGCCTTGGGAATCAGCAATTTTGACAACTGGCCGGAGGCGTATCACGCCATTGTGGATGATATGGAAATCAAACCGCAGGTTCTTCAGATTGAGTGTCATCCCTTCGCGCAACGGCAAGCGACGCGGGCTTTGGCGGCGGAAAACAATATTCAGATTGAATGCTGGTATCCGCTGGGACACGCGGACCCGGAAATGCTGGGCAATGACGTTCTGGAAGCAATCGCCGCCGCGCATGACAAGAGCGTCGTACAGATTATTCTCCGCTGGCATATGCAGGAGGGATTCTCCGCCGTTCCCGGTTCTACCAATCCCGCGCATATTCAGGAAAATATAGATATTTTTGATTTTGAATTGACAGAGGCGGAAATGGATCAAATACGGGCGCTGGATACGGAAAAACGCTATTTCAATCTGCCTTATGATCAAATGGAAAGTTTCTTCCCGCTGGCGGACGGGGCGTAAATATTATATCACGTTTCCAAACAGCGCAAAAAATAGAATGTTGCGCTGAAATCATAGAATAACGCGGCGGATTCGTTGAAAAGCGTACCCGCCGCGTTGCGCTTATTATTTATTGTTTTACGCTATGGATCGGACGGGAATTTTTTCTAATAGAGATCGATTACGATCCAAAGCGCAGAGATAAAACGAAATCGACGCTTCCGAATCCAGAATGGGGATTTCCACCCGATCCAGCGGCGGCGGGACGAGACGGCGCGTCAGATTGGTTGAGAAACTGGGCAGGGCGGACGCGGTAACAAGGTCCGCGAACGCTTCACGCTCTTTCTGGACGATAAAATGAATGTCGCTCATTTTTTCTTCGCGTAACGCTTCCCAAACGCCCAAATCGGCGTAAAGCAACATAGTTTGTCCCGCGAGTTCCGAGAGATATATTTTTTCTTTCGCGGCCAACGGATGGGCGGGCGGAAGCGAAAGAAACAGCTGTTCCGTTACATAACGCCGACATATAATTTTATTTTGATTGAACGGCTGATTTAAAATAATAAGATGATAGGCGCCTGATAACAAGCCCTCTGACAGAATTTCCGGGGGACGCGTTTCTGATGTAATGGTCTTTTCCGACAGACGCTGAACCAGTTCGGCGGCGATCACCCACATGGGACCGGGCGCGCAGGAGCCAATGGAAATTGTAGTCTGTTCCCGTTTATAATCACGCATTCGGGCGGACATGCTCTCCGCCGCGCCCGCGACAAGACGCGCCTGTTCCACCGCGATTTTCCCCGCCTCGTTCAGTTTGACGCTGTTTCCGGTTCTTTGGAACAGCGTTACGCCGAATTCCTGTTCCAGTTTCCGCATGGAACGGGTCAGCGCGGGCTGGGAAATGTACAGAGACCTCGCGGCGGCGGAAAGCGTTCCATGTTCCGCGACCGCTAAAAGCTGACGAATCTGGTATAATTCCATATTTCTCACGACCTTTCCGCGATAAATGACAATCGCTATGCGTTTTGATTATAGTCAGGATAAAAAAGTTCTATTGTACATTCGCGTTTGAATGATTTATAATCTTATTATAAATATTTAAAATGGAGGTTGTCAAGATGGAATTTATCACACTGAACAACGGAACAAAAGCCCCGCTCGCCGGAATCGGCACGTTTTTGATGGAACCCAAAGACGCGGAAGAGGCGGTTTACAACGCGTTAAACAACGGTTATCGCCTGATTGATACGGCAAATGCCTATATGAACGAAAAAGCGGTCGGACGGGGAATCAAACGCTCCGGCGTGAACCGGGAAGATATTTATCTTGTCACGAAACTGTGGCCCAGCGTGTACGCCGACGCCGACAACGCCATTGACGCGACGTTGAAACGTCTGGACGCGGATTATATTGATTTATTATTTCTGCACCAGCCCGTCGGGGATTATATCGGCGCGTATAAAGCTATGGAACGCGCTCTAAGAGCCGGAAAAGTAAAATCTCTCGGTCTGTCGAATTTCCCGGAGGATAAACTCAAAGAAGTGACGGACGCGACGGAAATCAAGCCCGCGTTCGTACAGGTGGAAGCCCATCCGTATTTCCCGCAGACGGCTTTGAAAGCGTATTTAAAGCCCATGAAAACGGCGGTCATGGCGTGGTATCCGCTTGGACACGGCGACAAAGCTCTGGTACAGGAAGAAATTTTCACGAAACTTGCGAAAAAATATAACAAATCCAACGCGCAGATTATTCTCCGCTGGCATACGCAGTCCGGAAACGTCGTGATTCCCGGTTCCAAAAATATAGATCATATCCGGGATAATATCAATATTTTTGATTTCGCTTTGACGGCTGAAGAACTGTCGGAAATTGCGAAACTGGATCAGGGCAAACGGTATTATACGGCGACGCCGGAAGCGTTGCGGGGCTATCTGAATTTCGCCCCGGATTTTGATTCACAGCCGTGAGACAGAGGAGAAACAGCCGGAACGCTGTGCTTTTGGAAAAAGGGAGGAACACAATGAAGACAAGAATTTTAGGTCGGGATTTAGAGGTTTCCGCGGTCGGACTTGGCTGTATGGGCATGAGTCACGCTTATGGCGCGCCTGCCAGCCGGGATGATATGCGCAGTCTCCTTGCGGAAGCGGTGGAATTGGGCGTTCGTTTCTTCGATACGGCGGAATTGTACGGAAATAAGGATGAGCCAAACGCCAACGAGGAACTGCTGGGGGAACTGTTGACGCCTTATCGGGATAAAATCATCATTGGAACCAAGTTTGGCATCCGGTTTGATTATAATGTCATTAACTTTAAGGAAAAGATGTGGTATAATATAACAGGGTGATAAAAATGAAAGAACAGA
>CAJOFP010000056.1 GCA_905233795.1 uncultured Oscillibacter sp.
GCGCGGCTTTGATGGACTGTAAAGAATATCCGTGCCGGGGCGTGGACGAGCCGCCGGACGGCAAAGTCTTGCGCGGTTCGCATGATGGATTTATAGAAGCGCTGGTTCCCAATATGGCATTATTGCGGCGAAGAATACGGGACCCAAATTTGACAATGGAAGCGCACAAAGCCGGGGACAGATCGCATACAGATATAATTATATGCTATCTGGAAGATCGCGTGGATCAGGCTTTATTGCGTGAATTGCGGCGCAAATTAGAAAAAATCGACGCGCATTCTCTTACAATGGGACAGGAAAGCGTCGCCGAGGCGATACGCCCCAAACAATGGTATAATCCGTTCCCGAAAGTACGCTATACGGAACGCCCGGACGCGGCGTCCGCGAGTATTTTAGAAGGCAATATTATTTTAATGGTCGATAATTCGCCGTCTGTCATGATACTGCCGACGACTTTTTTTGATTTTACTCAAGAAGCGAACGAATTTTATTTCCCGCCGATTGTGGGGAGCTATTTGAGATTACTGCGCGTAATTGTTTTTGTCTTGTCTTTATTTATTACGCCCGCTTGGTATTTGGCCGTCAGTCACCCGCATATCTTACCGGGCTGGCTGGAATTTCTATCAGCTCCCGAACCGGTTTCGCTGGGCTTGTTATGGCAATTACTTGTCGTCGAATTTTTAATCGACGTGTTAAAATTAGCGTCTCTCAATACGCCGGACTCACTGTCCAATTCTTTCTCCATGCTGGGCGCGTTAATTTTAGGCGATTTCGCGGTTCGCGCCGGATGGCTGGGGCCTGAAGTATTGGTCTATATGGCGTTCGTATCCGTGGCGGCGTTCGCGCAGCCAAGCTATGAAATGGGCTACGCGTTTAAAATTATCCGCGTGACGCTGTTATTGTGCACAGCCGCTTTTGACATACCGGGTTTTTTTATCGGCATCGCCGGCATTTTATTATTATTGGCGACGACAAAGCCTATTTTAGGCCGCGGGTATCTCTATCCGCTGTTCCCGTTTGACGCGAAAGCCATGCGGCGTCTGTTATTCCGGGAGCCGATCGGACCGGATAACACTTGAAAAAAATTTTTAATTTTATAAAATTTTTTATAAAATATAAATCCGCGCCGCGTATCAAATCCCATTCGCGGCGCGTTTTATTTTTTATCCCGATTTTTTCAGATTGTTATTGACAAAACGCCGGAAATCCGCTATAATTTATATCAACAACAGGGCGAATTATACAAATATATAAAAGCGCGAATTTCTACTATCCTATATATTTAATATTATTTATATTATTTTATATATATAATATTAAATATCAAACACGAGAGGAGCGATTTTTTATGGCAGTCCAGATTTTACGCTATCCCAATCCGGAAAGTACGCTTCCCCTGCGCGTGGCAAGGGGCCATTTCGCAACCAATCACAGCCATATTAATTATTACATTGATCTCACCATGACGAAACATCGCCTGTCGGAGGCGCGGGGCGCCGCGATTGAACTTGCCAGCCGCTTTGAGGCGTCCACTATCGTCGATACGATTCTCTGTCTGGACGGTACGCAGGTAATCGGCGCGTGTATGGCGGAAGAACTCACCAAAGCCGGTTTCACAAGTATTAACGCCCATCATACCATGTATGTCGTCACGCCGGAACATACTGTCGGCAGTCAGTTGATTTTCCGGGAGAATACCGCGCCGATGATTTCAGAAAAACACGTTCTTGTCTTGGCGGCGTCCGTCACCACAGGCTATACCGCTCAAGAGGCCGTCAACGTCATTCGATACTATCGCGGCATTACGGTCGGCATTTGCTCTATTTTCGCCCAAGTACGTCAATGCGCCGGATTCCCCGTCACGTCGATTTTCAGTCCCGACGTAATCCCCGATTACGAAAGCACGCCCGCCCATGAATGCCCGCTCTGCAAGGCCGGCATTAAATTAGACGCTATGGTCAATACGTTCGGCATATCCAGTTTTAACGCCTGATTTAAATTTATATTTTAATTTATATTAATCCCTGATTGCGAGTTCATTATTATATTAATCCCCGATTGCGAGTAAATCTCTCACGATTTCCCCCGCCATGATAAGCCCGGCGGCGGCGGGTACAAACGCGACGCTGCCCGGTATCGAACGCCGATTCTGATCGCGTGACATACCGGGCGGCTCTATATTTTCACCCGTTTTTATATCTTCTTCAATATCTTTCATATCTTTATCATTTTCTATCGGCGTCATGGGGACTTCTTTGGAATATACGACTTTTAAATTTTTAATCTCGCGCTTTTTCAATTCCCGACGCATTACCCGCGCCAACGGACATATGGAAGTCTGATAAATATCCGCGACTTCCAACGCCGAGGCGTCCAATTTATTCCCCGCGCCCATACTGCTGATAATCGGCGTTCCGGCGTCCCGCGCTTTTGTTATCAACTCTAATTTTCCCGTGACTGTGTCAATCGCGTCGGCGATATAATCATAACGCGTAAAATCAAAATTATCCGCCGTCTCCGGGAGAAAAAATAGATTATAAACTCTTACAATCGCGTCAGGATTGATTATTTTTATACGCTCCCGCGCCACATCCGTTTTATATCTCCCTATCGTTTCCCTTGTCGCCAGAATCTGCCGATTGAGATTGCTGAAACAAATCCGATCCGGGTCAATCAAATCCAGTTCGCCGACGCCGCTTCGGGTCAACGCTTCCACGATATAACCGCCCACGCCGCCCAATCCGAATACGGCGACGCGGGCGCGTTTTAATCTCTCCATTCCCTCCGCGCCTAAAAGCATACGCGATCTTGAAAACGCGTCCGACATACTATCTATATTATCACGCATATTATCACTTTCCTGTATTTCTATCATTATTCCAGCATTTTTAAAAATTCGTTTTCGTCTAAAATATTAATATTTAAATCCCGCGCCTTTTGTAATTTACTCCCGGCGGCGTCTCCCGCGATTACATAATCCGTCTTTTTACTTACAGATTCAACCGTTTTTCCGCCGCGTTCCTCGATTAATTTTTTCGCCGTCTTACGGTCAAAATTTTCCAGCGTCCCGGTCAATACAAATATTTTCCCGTCAAATCGCGCATCTGATTTTATATCGCTTTCAACGGCTTCCATCGATACGCCGGCGTTTTTCAATCTCTCGATTAAATCCCTTGACTGCGCTTGACTTAAAAATTCCGTGACGCATTTCGCCGTGACCGCGCCGACATCCCGAATATTTGTCAACTCTTCTTCGCTTGCCGTGATTAAATTATCTATATTGCGAAAACGCGCCGCCAAAACCCGCGCCGCCTTTTCGCCGACCTGTCGTATACCAAGCCCGTATATCAATTTCGCAAGCCCGTTGCTTTTCGATTTTTCTATGGATTTAATCAAATTATCCGCCGTCTCCGGGAGAAAAAATAGATTATAAACTCTTACAATCGCTTCAGGATTGATTATTTTTATACGCTCCCGCGCCACATCCGTTTTATATCTCCCTATCGTTTCCCTTGTCGCTAAAATCTGGACATTCCGCGCCGGTACAATATACAGCCGCGCCGCCCTCATCGCGTCGCACAGGCGCCCCGCATACCGGACAGACTTCCGGGAAAATATAAGATTTCGCGTCGTCCGGACGCTTTTCAAGCTCTACTTTTACAATCTCAGGAATAATCTCCCCGGCTTTCCTGACAATCACATAATCGCCGATTCTGACATCTTTTTCAATAATATAATCCTGATTATGAAGCGTCGCGCTTGTCACGGTCGTTCCCGCTAATAAAACAGGCTCTAACTCGGCTTTGGGCGTCAAGACCCCTGTGCGGCCCACTTGAATCACGATATTTTTCACACGCGATTCTTTTTCTTCCGGCGGATATTTAAACGCCACCGCCCATTTTGGAAACTTCGCCGTTGAGCCCAATAATTCACGCTGTTTTAAATCATTTAATTTAATCACCGCGCCGTCAATATCAAATCCGTATTCGCCACGGCTATTATTAATTCTCTCAATCTCGTTTTTGATATTCTCATAGCCTTTTAATATTTTATACGGCATGATTTTAAACTTTTGTGACGCCAGATATTTTAACGTCTCGTCATGCGTCTGAAATTCTATACCTTCGGCGTATTGTAAATTAAAAATTTCTATATCTAACTTTCTTTTCGCCGCCAATTTCGGGTCTTTCTGACGCAACGATCCGGCGGCGGCGTTCCGGGGATTTTTTAATAATTTTTTGCCTTCCAATTCCAAATCCGCGTTGATTTCCTCAAATACGCTCCGGGACATATAGACTTCTCCCCGGACGATCAAGCGCGGCAGTTTATCCGGCAATTTCATGGGTATCGCTCGAATTGTCTTTAAATTTTCCGTCACGTCCTCGCCGACGCGTCCGTCGCCTCTTGTCGCGCCTTTATAAAACAATCCGTCACGATATTCTAACGCCACAGACAAGCCGTCCACTTTCGGTTCTATCGAATATTCCGGGCTGAGATTTAACTCTTTTTCCATGTCCAGACAGAACTCGCCGGTTTCTTGCATATTAAACACATCCCGCAGACTCTCTAACGGGACTTCATGGGTATATTTCTCAAATCCGCCCAGCAATTCGCCCCCGACGCGTTGCGTGGGGGAATCGGGCGTGATTTCTTCCGGGTGTTCCGCCTCTAATTCTTCCAGACGCCGGTTTAACAAGTCATATTCGTGATCGTCCATGACAGGCGCGTCCAGAACATAATATAAATAACTGTTTTCATTTAATTTTTCCCGCAATTCCCGGATTTCCTCACGATAATCCATATATTTCCCCCTGTATTTTTCCGGCGCGTGATTTTATATATTATATTATTTTACTATCCTTTATTTAAAACATAATCTTTTTGTTCGTCAATGCCGTCGCTTGGATTCGTCGAAAAATAAGTGTACGTCTCCGGGACAATCCCGACAATAATTGTCTCCGCCACAGTCACGGCGTTAGAAACTTTAGTCGCCGTCGTAAATCCCGGAAGTAAAATCGCAAGACTGACATCAATATGCAATATAATTCTATGGCTGGTCTGATTAATCCCGGCGGAAATAAATACATTTTCAAACCGCGCCGACGATGAGCCCATTGATTCCATACGCGCCGAAATACGCGGTCCGCGTCCGGCGAAAACGGGGATTTCTAACAGCGTCCCGATTGGAATAGACAATTCTTTTGCCGGGACTTCCTCAATCCGCGATAAAATAATATCTAATATTTCCGACTGTAAGCGATTGCATACCGCCATATTTGTATAAACCGCCGCTATATGCCCGTCGTGATCTTTCTCGAAGTTAATCAATTTTTCATAGCTGACAGACCCGTTTTCCACAGCCTCATTGACCGCCGCCGTCACAATCCGGTTGACCGTATTCGACGCCCGCGTGACCGCCATGCGTTCCAGTAACGGCCTCATCCGCGCCATCGCGTACAGCCAGATTATGATAAATAATAATATTATCATAACCGCCGCGATTAAAATTATTTTTCGACGTTTTATATTTATATTATTATAAATATAAAATTTTCTCATAAAATCAAATCATCCCCCTCCCGCAAAATATGCGAAAGGGGCTTGATTTTATTCCGGCAGATCGTTGACCAGTTTTTTGAATACTTCGCCGCGTTCCATGAAATTAGCGAAACGATCAAAAGACGTACTCGCGGGAGATAAAATCACTATATCGCCCGGTTTTGCGATTTCATCCGCCAATTTGACCGCGTCGGGATAATTCGATACTTCCTGAATTTTTAAGCCGCTATAATTATCAGCCTGTTTGACCGATTCGCGTATGACGCCCGCTGTCGCGCCGCATAAGATTAAATATTTCACATGGGCGTTAATTACCGGCCCCAAATCCCGATAAGATATGCCCTTATCTTTGCCGCCCGCGATTAAAATTAATTTATTATCTTGAAAAGCATTTAATCCGGCGATTGTCCGGCTCGGACTGGACGCGATAGAATCATTATACCAGCGGACGCCGCGCCGGGTTCTAAATAATTCGATTCTATGCTCTACGCCTTTAAATTCACGGGCGAAAGTTTTAATATTATCATCCGGGATTTGATCATCCGCCGCCGCGATAACCGCCAGATAATTTTCGATATTATGCGCCCCCGGCAGGTTTATATCCGATACGTTCATGATGACGCGTTCCGATATTTCGCCGTTACGCGATATTTTACGCGATATAATTTGTTCGCCGCGCAGAAATACGCCGTCTTTTAATTCGATTTTCCGTGAGAACATTCGGACGCGTCCCGGCGCCCGCGCCGCCTCTTCCCGCGTGACAGTATTATCATAATTTAAAATCAATAAATCATCCGGCTTTTGAAATTTAAAAATATTTTCTTTCGCTTGGATATATTCCTGATAATCTTTATGAACATCCAAGTGATTGGGAGAGATATTCGTAATGACGGCAATACGCGGACTTTTTTTCATCGTCATTAACTGAAAAGAACTCAATTCCAATACAGCCAAATCTAAATGCTTTATATCGCCCGTCTCAGCCAACAAGGGATGGCCGATATTGCCGCCCAGCCATACTTTTTTCCCGATGGATTGAAAAACATTCGCCAAAATAGTAGTCGTCGTTGTTTTACCGTCGCTCCCCGTGACGGCTAAAATCGGACACGGACAGACTTCAAAAAATATCTCCATTTCCGATGTCAATATGCTTCCATGCTGGACAGCCTCTTGCAATTCCGGCAGATCCGGACGCATTCCCGGCGTCCTGAAAATAATATCCTGATTTAAATCTTTTAAATAATCCTCACCAAGACGCAAATCACAGCCGCGCCGCGTTAAATCCAATCCATATTCCCCAAGCGTTTCTTTTTTATCCCGCGCCGTGACTTTCGCGCCGGATTTTAATAATAACTCTATCAATGGCCGGTTCGATACGCCCAGTCCGATTACAGATACGCTTTTATTTTTTAAATCTTTTAAATACGCCTCAAATTCCACGCGCTTCATCGCCTTTCCGACTTGCGAATTTAAATCTAAATTTTAAATCCGGCTTAACAATTCCGCTTTTTTGCTTTGAAATTCCTCATCCGTAAGAATGCCGCTCTTGCGCAGATCGTCTAATTTTCTTATTTGCTCAATCGCGTCATCGCGCCGGAACTTTTCACCCGTTCTTGATACTTGGCTTGATAATTTATTCAATTCCTGTTTGATAATATTATCCCCGTTCCGGTCTGGATTTCCGTCCAGATATACGGCGTCGCCAAAGCCCAAAATAGGATAAAACACCACCGGCAAAAGTAACAATCCGATAGCATAGGCGCCGTGTAAATGAAACGCGTGGGACAAGTCTATATTGAATTTAACAGCCACATAAATATTATAAATCGGAATCAGGAGCAACAACATTTTCCAGCCGCTTCCATATAATTCCTCAAATAATACATATAAATTATAAAACGGGATAATACCTTCCCAGCCTTCGCGTCCCATTTTCTCAAATATCCGCCACGCGCCCGCGGCGATTAGAATATATATCATCGCGCTGACCATATCTTTCACGCCCCGTATTTTTATTTTATTTATTTTATCGCGTTTATCTTAATTCAAAATTTTTATTTCAATTCAAACTAATTTCCGCCTGACTGTCCGCGAACATTGCCGTCACGCGTTTGATAATAAATTCATGCCGTTTCAATCCCGGATCGTCCCGCGATAATTTTTCCGCCGCCTCTTGCGCCTGTTTTAACAAATCCGTGTCAATTCCCAAATCCGCGACTTTTAAATTTGGCAGACCGTGTTGACGCCGTCCGAAAAAATCGCCGGGGCCGCGTATTTTTAAATCTTCCTCCGCGATTTGAAATCCGTCCGCCGTCCGCGTCATGGCTTTTAATCTTTTCTTTGTATCCTCATTTTGCGCGTCGGATATTAAAATACAATAAGACTGTTCCTGTCCGCGTCCCACGCGTCCCCGTAACTGGTGTAATTGTGATAAACCGAATCTCTCCGCGTTTTCAATTACGATAATAACGGCGTTCGGCACGTCCACGCCGACTTCAATTACTGTAGTCGCCACCAGTATATTTATATCTCCCGCCGCGAACGCCGACATGATTGCGTCTTTTTCTTTCGCTTTCATTCTCCCGTGTATATGCCCGATTTTTAAATCAGGAAATATTTTTTTACGCAGATTCTCCGCGTACTCTTCCACGGCTTTACATTCCATTTTCTCATCCGCGCCGATCATATCGCCGTTTGATAATTCTCCCGCTTCTCCCGATACCATAGGACAAATTATATAAGCCTGTCGGCCTTGCGATATTAATTTTTTTATAAACTTATAAATCCGTTCCCGATACGCGCCTGTTACCGCATACGTCTCGATTTTCTTTCGTCCGGGCGGCGATTCGTCTAAAACAGATATATCCAAATCGCCATATAACGCGAGCGCGAGCGTTCTGGGGATCGGCGTCGCCGACATCACAAGCGTATGCGGACATAATTCCGATCCTGAATCCGCCAGCGACGCCCGTTGCGTCACGCCAAATCTATGCTGTTCGTCCGTAATCACAAGACCCAAGTCATGCCATTCAAGATTGCCGGAAATTAACGCGTGCGTACCGATTAAGAAATTTAACTCCCCGGTTTTTAGTTTATTATTTAATTCACGCCGCGCTTTCATCGTTGTCGCGCCGGTCAATAAATCGCATGAAATCCCAAGTGATCGCGTGATTGGCGCGAGCGTCTCAAAATGCTGACGGGCGAGAATTTCCGT
>CAJOFP010000057.1:0-2175 GCA_905233795.1 uncultured Oscillibacter sp.
CTTGCGTTTTCATTCGCGTTTTCGTTCGCGTCGGCCTGTTCCGCGTCGGTATTGGCTTCCGTATCGCTGTTATTCGCGCTTTCGCCGCCGTTATTGCCGCCGCAAGCGGCCAATCCCAGCAGCATAGCCAGCGTCATCAGGACGCACAGCCATTTCTTGCGATTCTTTTTCAAATCCGACTTCCAATTCATCTCAAATATTCTTCCTTTCCTGTCAGTTTGGAAAACGCCGTTTTTTGACGATTTCCCGCCGTGATAAATAATAATTTATACAAAAAAGCGACCCCGCCGTTTTTCATGCGGAGCCGCTTTGCTGTATCCCGGTACTGCGCGCCGCGGTTAAAAGCATAATTTTAACATAATTTTAACATATTTAAAATATATAATCTATAAAATATATGCTTAATATTATATATGATATATATTTTATTATCAAGAATAAACAGCGAAAATATAAAAATAAAATATACGCGAAATTAAAAATCAAGATTAAAAACATATTTTATTTTACAGTTTTTCGTCTGATAAGTCAATGACGCCTATATTGTAAATTTTGACATAATATATTGTAATATTTTATATAATTTTATATAAAACGCCGAAATATAAATTTTATATTCCAGAATCCGGATATAAAATAACGCTTTCGCGCCAATCACAGGCCGGTCACAAAAATGTTACAATTTCAACGGCGGGACGCGTGGTTGAAATTCTCAAAAAGCCTGTTATAATATTTATTATAATTATATTTATTATCCGGATCGCCGGAATGTAAAGGGGGATCGCTTATGAGCGCGACAAGCGCGACCATACAAGAACTGCTGCGCCAAACAAGACAGGCGTTTCAGCTTCCGATACAGCCGGGGACGGATGTCCGCGGCCCACTGTTCGCCATATGTTTTGGGGGCGGCGCGTCCGCGTTAAATACGCGTCTGCGGTATTTCTGGCCGGACGCTGAAGAAAATATGAAAAATAGCAACGCCGTTTCATGCGTCAATCGCGTGAATTGCGTCAATATCCGTCCCGATAACGTGGACGATCCTGACCGGATTGTTCGTCTGATCGCGGATGATATTTTCCCGTCGCAAGATTTAAATAATAATTTAGATATAAATATAATCTGGTTTCTGGACGCCGCCGGGATTCGGGATATAAAAGAATTAAATACATGGCTGGATATAAAAAATCAACTGCGGGAAAAATTAGAATTAAATTTTAAAAATTTTAAAATCTCGGAATTGGAAATATTATTAACAGACGATGTCAGCGCGGTATTCGGCGGCAAAACGGCGGACAAACTGCGCCGTGAGTTTATACGGCGCGGCGAGGAAAAATATCATCCGGTGTTTTTGATTGGCGCCCGTCGTGGGGATGATTATATCAATTTATTCGCGGGAGACGCGGAAAATGTAAGCGAGCGCGAATATGCGCGGGATTTATCCGGCGATATTTCACGCTTGGGACGCGGCGTCGCGCCTTTGTATAACGCCGCCGCCGCGCTGTTGGCGGTCTGGAACTCCCCGGAACGCCCGGATTTGACGCCCGGATTTTATACGATTGGTTACAGCCGCGCCGAAAGACCCGTTGAATCCGTCAGTCGTTTATGCGTACTGGCGTTACTGGGCGAATTATCGCGGGAGGATCCGGATTGGGATTTCTCGCGGGACGCTTTGCGCAATCGTCTGGGATTGCGGGATAAAAACAGCGTATTGCCGTTTCTGGAAAGCTATCTGGCGGACGCTGTTGAACGCTTCGCGCCGTTTAGACCGGAATTGTTTCCGAGAGCGACGCCGGACGCGAAAAACGGCGTCCCGGAAGATATGACCGCGAAAGAGTGGCTTGCGGATTCTATCGGCGCGGCGCGGGAAAGTTTACGGCATGATTTGCCGGGCGCGAAACGCTGGCGGGAAGAGTTCGCAAATATTTTAAGAGAAAAATTCACAATCCGGGAACGCGCTTTTCTGGCGGGAAACGCGGATAAAACGGCGCGGATGTTTTTATCCGGCCAAATTCCGTCCGGGGATTTGCCTTTAAAAGCCTATACCGAAGCGTGGCTGCAATCGTTATTAGCGACGGCGCGGGAATTGAACGCGTCTCTGGCGGATGTAATCCGTCAGGAGGGAGAACCGGCGCGAATATTTTTAAGCCTGTGGCAGGATTTATTGCGTTCCGCGCC
>CAJOFP010000057.1:2183-11541 GCA_905233795.1 uncultured Oscillibacter sp.
GGCGTTGCAGGCGTATTTTATAAAAAACGGTCCAGCGTTGCGTGAAAACCTGTGGCATATGGATCGGGAGAAAAAAATCTCAAAAGAAGATATGACGAAAGGCGACGCGGGTCTGGAAGCGTTTTTAAAACAGGCTTTAAATAATTTGCTCGCGGATGAGACGTTGCGTTTGGCGACGGGCGCGGATTTGGCCGGAGAATGGGAATTTCGTATGAAATCAGGCCCGGATGAGGCGATGTCGGCCTTGGCGCGGACGCTGTGCGAAATATCGGCGCGTTTGCCGTCAGGGACGGCGGAGGAGCCGTTTGGGATTGTGTTTCTTGCCGGGCCGGATCAGCCGTTAAGGGATTTTATAGAATACGCTTTGCGTCCCGAAAAACGTGACAGTGAAAATAAAGACAAAGACGCGGATATAAATAATAATATAAACGGCGATTCAGACGGGGAAAATATAACAAGTCCCGTTGAAAATGAAAATAAAAACGAGAATGAGACGGAGAATAAGAACGAGACGGAAACAAAAGTAATAAAAGAGATAAAAGAAATAAAAAATGAAAAATCGGAAGAGCAAAGATTTTATAATATTTATAATACCGGACGGACGGAGACGGCGGAAGTATTGGCGTTTTATCGAATCGAACCGGAAAAAATTTAATTTAAATTATAATTTTATAAATAACGGATTTATATGGATAAATTGACGCCCGTTGTGGGATTATAGGGGATAAGCCATGAAATACGAATATTGCGCGCCCGATCTGAAATATTATGCCGCCGATCTGCGTTTTGATTCTCATGGCGGGGTATTGCAATGGATCAGCGGACGCGGTCAGGATGTGTTAATGCTTCGGACGCCTTACGGGGAGGACGGAAGAAATATAATGGAATCAATATGCCCGGAACTGTCCGGGACGGAATTGAAACCGGGAAAATTCACGGAATTGAGAGATAAAAAATACGCCGTGAGATATATCACGGCGTTGGAACGGGTACGGGAAAACGGCTGTTTTACGGACGGCGCGGCGCGGAGTTATACGGTTTTCGCCTGCGTCACGGAAGGGTTTGTCCGGCGCGTTTACGCGCATCGCGGCAAGTCGATCAGTTCGCCGTGCTGTCATATACCCATGTATATCACGCCCAGAGTGGAAATGATGACGCAAACCCGCGGTTTCTTTCGGAAAAGAAAAACGCCGACGGGATATTATAAATTTATATTTTCAGGAAAATGCGACAGTAATTACGCCGACGGTGATATAAGCTATCGGGCGGACGGGCTGGAAATTCCCGTGACGCGCCGTTTAATGGAAGCCGGGGAAGCGTATATTTATATAAAAGATATAAAAAACGGCGGGCCGGAATTTATCGCCCGGAAAAACGGAATTGAATTAGTTTAATTATTAATTTAATTTTAATTATTTTTATTTTTGTTTTTGTTTTGGAAATCGACGAAAGGCAGGATAATCGACTGTGAGTTATACGATGGTTTGTCCGTATTGCTTCAAAGAAATGGAGGACACGGAAGTATTATTTCGATCTGAAAAAGTCAATCTGGGCGAGTGCGATATTCTCCCGGAGGAATATGACGATTTAGCGGATTTTATAGCCCGTTACGAGGGAGAGGATAAAGATAAGATTTTACGCGAGTATGAGGACTGGGCGTTTTTTGAGGCCGGCCCGGATGAGGAATATGAGCGTTTCTGGAAGAGATTTAACGGGACGACGGAATTTGATCCGATTGACGCGCATTTGGGCGTGGACGCGTATTTAAGAAAAGTAATTGATCCCAAAAAGCCGGAGCATAGAAAATATTTAAAAGATCAGGGCGACGGGGATTATTTTATCTATGACGGGCAGGGCATGGCGATTCAGATTGAATTATTATCCGGGGAGAGATGCAATCGCCGGGTGTGCCGCTGGTGTCATAATCCGTTGCCGGCGAATTACGGCAAAACGGATGTAAAATTTCTGTCTGTGATTGGCATTGTCGGATCGGGTAAGACGGTTTATTTATCGCAATTACTGCGCGGCATGGGCAATTACGCCCGCAAGGCCGGACTCGCCGCGATGGTCACGGGGCCAAGCGTGCGGAATTTCAGAAAAGACAATCCGGTGGAAGTCGGGGAGCCGCTGCCCGGTTCCACGCCCGAACAGAGATTGCAGCAGCCGTTATTTTATGAACTGGTTCGGGATTTGGGCGGCAATCGCAAATCGACGGAAACTATAGTCATGTATGATGTCGCGGGGGAAGTGTTTAAATCGCCGCAGTTAATCATGCACTACGCGCCATTTGTCGAACACGCGGACGGCGTATTATTATTAATCGACCCGTTGCAATTCGATGTCGTGAGCAGTTTTTTATCCGACGGACAGGAGCGGGACAACCCGGCGCAGATTTTGTCTGTGATTCATAATATTATATCAAAAGGCGACCCGGATTTTAAATGCCCGATTCCGTTCGCCGTGTGCGTTTCAAAAGTCGATGAGATTTTGGATATTTTAAGCGATAATTTGCGCAATCTTTTGGCGCGTGACGTGGAAGGCGTGAAAAACGCCGCCGGTTATGAACTGGCCGAGTTTAACGCCAAAGAATATAATCCGATTTTGAAAGAACTGACGGAATTTATAGAGACGCATAATATGGACTTGGCGAATCAAATGGAGGCGAATTATTCGCGTTACAGTTACTTCGCGTTCACCGCGCTGGGCTGTGAAGCGGAAGACGGCGTATCTGAAACGGGCGAACATTTCCGCTGTCCGGCTGGGCCTGTGATTCCAAAACGTATTGAAGAGCCTTTATTATGGCTGTTTTACGCGCTGGGATTTATCAAATCCAATGAGCATATCGGGCCGGTATACTGTCCCGTATGCGGGAGCCGGACGTTTGAACTGCCCAAGTCGGACCGCGTTTTGATTATATCAAAAGGCTTTATGGGGATAGGACGCCGGGAACAGGAAGTCAATCGGGGCTGTTTGAATCCCGAATGCGGACACCGTTGGTTTTTTACGGGCGAAGATGAGGAATCGAGCAATCGCAATAATAACGGCGCGTCAGGATTCTGGACAAGAAAAAATAATAACGCGCCGGATTTTATAAAATCAAGCTCCGGGAAAAATCGGGGGTGACGGCATGGAAATTTATCAATGCTGTTACACTCATGCCAATCGAAAGAACGGCGCCGCCGCGAGTTCGGGATGGGAGACGGTCGCCGTATCGCCGGACGCGCCGCAAGACGCCGTTCAGGCCTGCGCCCGGATTCAGAACGCCGATTCCCCCAACCGTCCGGGACTTCTCGACGAACGCGGCAATAGATTATATTTGACTGAAATCAGCGGCGACGGCGCGTATTTATATTATATTAAAACGAAATACGGGCTTTCGGACAGTCTGGGGCGTCCCAGTATGTTTTCACACGGATTTATATTTTCTCTGAAAGACCCGGAAATTTTATATGATCCGAATTTATTTTTGGCTCTGGATCCGCGTGATTTCAAAGACAATGAGGAAGACGCGCTCTGGTGGACAGGCCGTCCGCGCTATCGGGATTCTCTTGATTTGACGGCGGCCATGAGAATTTGCGGATTGGACGGCCCGCGTCTGGCGGTTCTGGCGCGGTGCGTATACGCTCAGATGAGCAAGGAACGCAATCCGAAGCCATTATATATTTTAATCAATAACCCGATGAAAATAATAATATAAATCCAGATATAAATGAAAATCCGGGCGGGGATTTAGATAAAAATAATAATAAAAATACGGATTTGGATCAGGAGCGTATGGCGCTGTTATATTGCGTTTATGCTGTTCTGCCGTCCTGTACGCGTCGGCTTTTGAATATCACGACATCAGCGAACGCGGTAAATTTGAAAAAAAATTTAATTTTCAGCGAAAACGCGCTTGAAAAAGAATACTGGTTAAATCCCAAGACCGGGGAAAATAATTTATTGACGCCCCGTATGGAACGCCGTATCGCCCGTTATGGCTATCCCGATTACGCGGTCGCCGTTCTGTTCGGCGATCCGTCGGCGTCGAATGAATTGATTTTAAAATTATCCTGCGCGTATTTATCCGGCTTGAAAACGGCGTCCGGGGATACGATACCGGAGTTCAGACGCGATACGCCGGACGGATTGATTTTATTTGATTTTATCCGGGCGGCGGATATGCTGGAAGATTATTATAATAATTTAGATAATCATATAGCGCTTGAAAAATTATGCGAATTGGCGGCGGTCGGCTTATCGGATGAGGAATTGCAAAATAATTTAAGCGCGGCGTTTCGATGCGATTTTTCTGAAACGGCGCTGGAAGCGTTCGCCGCCGCTATATTGTCGGAAATCAATCGGCGCGAAATATGGCTTTTAAAAGAAACGGAAACGGCGTTAAATAAAATAATCCCGGACGGCGCGTTAAAAATCCAGACGGATCGTTATTGGCTGCGTAAATTATTTGACTTGCCCACGGATGAGGCGGTTGCGCGTTTAAGAGAGTTATCCGGTCTGCCCCGTGAAATGCTGGAAGCGTCGGAACGCGGACGGGAATTGTTATCGGCTTATCAGAAAATTCTGGAGCGTGAGGAATGGGATAAATTTTTAATGACCGTCGCGGAAGAGGGCGTACACGCTTTAGCGGAATATAATCGGCGTATGCGGGAGGCGTTCCCGGATGAGCAATATGAGGAGAAATTAACAGCGGCGCGGGATCGCTTCTGGACGCTGGTGAAATTTCATAATTTTGATTTTGACGCGTATTCTGAATATACGCGCTTTCAGAATAACAGTCGGGAATGCAAGACGTTTCTGGATTATGGGCGAATCGCGGAAAATTATAAATTGAATTATGCTCAGGCAAACGCCGGAAACGCGTCCGCGAACGGGGTATTATTACGGGAATTATATGAATTTCTGGAAAATCAAATGCTGATTTCGTCGGCGGACAAGCGCGAGGCCATGAATCATTTATATGTTTATTTGCGCCGTCAATATGAAGAGCGGGAAAATTTTCTGGATTGGATGATTATGGCGGGGAGCGCCGGTACGGAAGAATTAATCAAACGGATTAAAAATTTATATGAGGCGTCCAATACGCGTTTTCAGGCGGAGCGTATTTTAGAAGAATATCCCAAATTTTTAAACGCCTGCCGTCACGCGAAAAATACGGGTTATATTCAAAGCCATATGCCGGATTTGCTGACGGACGCCTGTAAAGAAAATGACCGTGTTGAAAATCCGGTTCCGCTGGATTTATGGTTGAAATTGGGTGAAAATCGTGGTCGGAATTGTTTTGAGCTTCTGGACGAAACGGACGCGGAGATTTTAAATCAAGACCCGGCGCGGGTGGTTCGTGAGAGTGAATTATTAAAACAATTAACGTATCGGGAGGCCGCGCAGATTTATATTGAACGGAAAGGCGATATTTCCAAAACAGTCCGATGGCTGGACGCGGGCCGGACTTCCGGCGGCGATCCCCAGCGCAAACCCGGTAAAAAAGGCCTGTTCGCGTTTTTGAAAAAATAAAAAAATAAAAATTTTATAAAATATTTAATTTAATATTTATTTTTAATATTTATTTATTATATTGCTTGATATAATGAAATAAAATAAATAATTTATATCATAAATTTGATTATAAAATCCGGAAGTGATACGGAATGGCGCGGAGATATGGAACATCCGGCGATGAAAATTATTACAGCGAATTATATGAAAACGCGGTATATATACAAGAGGGCGTGACGGGAGATTACGGAAGAGACAAACGTGACGGCGGCGCGCCGATTTTGCGCAATGTCAAGACCGGCGAACGCGTATTTCTCCGGCGTATGGGATTAAATCCAAAAGAACGCGGGGCGTATTTGCGGCGCGTACTGGAGCCGCCTCACGTTGAGGGGCTTTTATGGCCGGCGGATTTAATCCGGCTGGATGAAAAGGCGAATAAAATTTGCAATTTATTCGTCGATCATGAATATAGACCGGTAGGGACGCCGTTTGAACTGCGTCCCGGCGGTTACGCGATTGCCATGCCGGTTTTAAACGCGGATTTAATGCCGGGGGATATGAAATTCAATCAAATTAAGCCTTTGCGATGGACGGAACCGCCCATACAATCTATAGCCGTCCGTCTCGCCATGATTTTAGATCAATTAAATTCCGCCGGATATAATTACAACGATTTGCATCCGTCGCGTTTGATTTTCCCGCCCAGCGGACGCGTTTTATTAGATTATTCGCATTTAATTCTTCCGCGTGAGGCGCAAAGCGATTTTATATCATCCCCGCGAAATCGACAGGATTATAAAAATAATCAAAATTTGCGTGATATACAGGATTTACGGGATTTTCAATGGAGCGATAAAAATTGGGCTGAAAAATATCCGCTTGATTTCGCGGACCCGTCTTTAATACAAGGGCTTATCCCCGCGCCGGACAGACAGTCGCAAAATTACAGTTTCGCCGCGTTATTATTTTATTTATTTTTCAATCGCGGCCCTTATGACGGCGGCCTGTTCGCCGGGTATCCCGACGATACGCCGTACAATCATGAAACGCGCTTGAAATATATTCTGCGTCTGCCGATTTTTATTTTTGATCCGGATGATGATTCCAACGCGCCCGGATTTTTCGCCGAGGATGATGAAATTATCACGCTCTGGTCGGAATGTCCTGAAGTATTAAAATCTTTATTTTTAAAAGCGTTGCCCCGCGCTTGCGCGGAACGGCGTGAAAAAAATATTGCCCGTCCGGAGCCGCTGGAATGGCTGGCGGCGTTTAAATCTTTGGGCTGGAAATAAAATTTAAAAATTGAATGAAAAATAAAATCAAATCTAAAATTTATTAAAATTTATCATAAATTTTAATAAGCGATATTGAGGCGATTATGGAAACAATCGACAAGAAAAGCGACGTAAAAAATCAATATCAAACGCGCAATCAGACGCGGGAAAGCGCTTATCCCCGGCGAACGACGTTAAGCGCGCCCGGCGGAATATATAGCGCGAATTATAACAGGCGCGTAACCGGCGCGAACGCCGGTAAAAATATAAACGCCGGTTTGAATATTACGCAAATCCGCCGTCGTTCCAGACGTATCCGCGCCGCGCAGCGCGTATGGCGCGGATTTCTGTCGCTTACGGCGTCCGCCGTCGCGCTTTTTGTATCCGCCGTCTTGCTGATCAATCATTTCCGTCCGGTTCTGGATGATTTTTTTGGAACATCCAGCTTTTTAATCGTATCCGACGCGGACGGAAACGGCGATTTTTATTCTTATCCGTCCGATTATGCCAATACGACGGAATTAGTCAAAGCCACGGCGAATTTGTCTGAACGAATCAGCGCGGAAGGCATTGTTTTATTAAAAAATAACGGCGCGTTGCCGCTTTCGTCGTCTGAGAAATCGAAAATCTCGCTTTTGGGATTTTCGTCTTATCATCCCGTGACGGGCGGCGTCCCCGGTACGGGCATTACGCCCAATTACGGCACCGACGCGGACACGGTTGATTTTCTCGCGGCTTTAAAACAGCGCGGTTTTGATTATAATCCCGCGCTGGAAACGCTTTACGCGAATTTATTTTATTC
This sequence comes from uncultured Oscillibacter sp., assembly GCA_905233795.1. Classification (GTDB taxonomy): domain Bacteria; phylum Bacillota; class Clostridia; order Oscillospirales; family Oscillospiraceae; genus Oscillibacter. The sequence goes on from CAJOFP010000057.1 coordinate 9,756, forward strand.
TTATTCCACGGAAATTCCCAGCCGTGAAGGGGGCGTGACGATTACAAGTCCGGCCATTACAGCCCCGTCCAATTCGCCCGGCGCGGTATTCTCCAACCGCGAACCGGATTTGAATCTTCTCGATCAATCTATGCCCGGATGGCGGGAGTCTCTGGAGTCTTATTCTATTTATATTATCACAATCGCGCGCGGCGGGTCTCAAGACGGCAATTATACGCCGGGTTCCGCCGGCGTTGACAGAAATTCCAATCAGCGCGATCCGCTTAGTTTAACCGACGCCGAAAGGCGTTTGATTCAAGCCGCCGCCGACGCCCGCGATCTTACCGGCGGCAAATTAATTATTTTATTAAATACATCCAATCCGATGGAAATTCAGGAATTAGTCAATAACGGCTCTATCGACGCGATTTTACAAATCGGCTTCCCCGGCGGTTACGGCTTTTACGCCTTGTGCGATATTTTAGACGGAACTGTCAATCCGTCCGGACACTTGTCCGACACATGGGCGGTGAATCAGTCTTTAAGTCCCGCCGCGCAAAACTGCGGCTTTGTCCCGTGGGAACGCGATAATATAGACCCGGAAAATTATATCAACAGCGCGATTATACAGGCCGAAAGCATTTACACGGGCTATAAATATTATGAAACGCGTTATTTTGATTCTGTATTAAACGCCGGAAACGCAAATTCTTCAGTCGGCTCCGTAAACGGCGGCCCGTGGATATATAATCAGGAAATTATATATCCATTCGGCTATGGCTTATCTTATACGACTTTCGCAAAATCTCTGGATTCTCTGGATATAAATTTATCTTCAGGTATCATTCGCGCTTCTGTCACGGTCAGCAATATCGGCGGCGCGCCCGGACGGGACGCCGTGCAGTTTTACGCGTCTGTCCCTTATACGGATTATGATAAACAACACGGCATAGAAAAATCCGCGATTCAATTATTGGATTACGCCAAGACAAATATTTTATCGCCCGGACAGTCTGAAACGATTGAGTTTTCAGCCGATTTAAACTATTTGGCCTCGTGGGATTCCGACGCGTCCAACGCCGTTAATACGCGTGGATGTTATATTCTTGACCCCGGAACTTATTATTTTACAATCGGCGACGACGCCCATGACGCGGTCAATCATGTTTTGCAATCCATAAGCGATTCTTATCAAGATAAAATCATCAATCCCGACGGCGTGAGTTATAATCATTATAATTATTATTATAATCAAACCCGCGAATGGATATTCAATCCTGATGATATAAAATCCAATCAGGCCGCTTTTTCTTATCTGGCCTATACGAAAAATCATACGCCCGTGAGAAATCAATTACTTGATTTGGATTTCAATTACTGGATTCCGGGGACGATTCAATATTTATCCCGCGCCGACTGGGAAAACACGTTTCCGCGCACTTACAGTAATCTCGGCATGTCGCCCCAAATGCGCGAAATTATGCGAAATAATCTCTATACGACAAAATCTTCCGGTTCTGATATTTCTTTCGGCGTTGATCACGGCTTAAAATTATATGACCTGAAAAATATATCCGATCCGGACGACCCCCGCTGGCGATTTTTATCCGAACAAATCACACTGGAAGACGCTTTATTGCAATCCGGTTTCGGCGGAACGCCGCGAAATCTTACGTCTATATCCGCGCCCGCGTTTTTCTTATCCGACGGGCCGAACGGCATTTCCTCCCATCCGCTGGGATACGCCGCGAATAATAATAATAATAATAATCAGGACCCCTGCGCGATTCAGCTGGACGATTCGAAC
>CAJOFP010000058.1:0-2480 GCA_905233795.1 uncultured Oscillibacter sp.
ATCCGACGGGAATCCCATGGAGCATATACAGGAAGCGGAGATATTTTTTTCGGATATGGCGCGGCGTTATCGGGACTGCCCGGCGGTATTGTATGAAATCTGCAACGAGCCAAACGGCAATATAACATGGGAACGGGATATAAAACCCTACGCGGAACGGATTGTCCATGTCATACGGGAAGAATCCCCGCGCGCTGTGATTTTAATCGGGAGCGGGACATGGAGCCAAGATATTCATATCGCGGCGCGGTCTCCGTTGGACAGTGAAAATGTCATGTACACGTTTCATTTTTACGCCGGAACGCACGGCGAAAATCTGCGCCAACGCTTGCGGGACGCCGTAACCGGCGGACTGCCGGTATTCGTATCCGAATGGGGAACCAGCCGGGCGGACGGAAGCGGCGGCGTATACTTGGAAGAATCCGCGATATGGCTGAATCTTCTGGACGAATTGGGTATCAGCTGGGCGAACTGGTCTTTATGCGATAAAAACGAGACATCCGCCGCGCTGTGTCCGGGAACCGCGCCGGACGGCGTCCGGGATGAAAAAAATTTAAGCGCGTCCGGCGGATTTGTCTTTTCCCGTTTCGCGTTGAAATAATATAAACCGTCTTTGTCCACGTCTCCGGTGATATAATCCGCCGCCGCTTTGATTTCCGGCCCGCCGCTTCCCATCGCCACGCCGTAAGCGCAGCATTTCAGCATGGGAATATCTATTTTCGCGTCGCCAAAAGCAATCGTGTCTTTCATATCCGCGTGGAGATAATCAATCAGCGTCCGGATCGCCGCGGCTTTGTCGATGTCTTTCAATCCGAGATCGCCAAACAGGGCTTTTTCGCCTTTTCCGCCCCATGTTCCGGCCCGCAAATCCGGGAAAGCCTTTTCCGCGTCCAGATAATCCCGATAATGATTTAACACAAAACTGATTTTGTTCACGTCATCCCGATATAATTCCCCGTCAAAAATCATTTCCGGGAACGCGGATCGAACGGTAATTTCTTCCGCGTTCTCCATGCCTTTGCCCATACTGTACAGCCGGATTGCGTTCAAACCCGCCGTCTCAAATTTTTCGCTTGCGAAAAGACCGCTGTTGCTTTCCAGATAAAATTCCAATCCGCGACCGTGTAACCAGTCCACGACGCGGCGGCATTGTTCATATGAAATCATACGGTGCGTGACAATCCGTTCGTGATCCTCCACATAACTGCCGTTGCCGCCGATCATGCCGTCAAGACCGATGTCCCAGAGAGGCGCGTAAACTTCCGCCCGGCTCCGTCCGGTGCAGATATAAACCCGGTGTCCCAACCCCCGCGCCAATCGAATTGCCTGTACAGCCGATTCCGGAAGCCGGTTTTCGTAATCCACCAATGTTCCGTCCACGTCCAGAAAAATAATTTTTTTGTCCATATTACGCGCCTCCCATCATAATATAACTTAAATATTAACTTAATATAATTTAATTTAATTTAAAAAATTCGCTATCAGTTTTTTTATTTTTCTTTATATCGTCATAGCGGGAAACGCGAGAAAATACGATCTAACGGAAACTCTGACTTGACCGCGATTTGAAATCCCGCTATAATAAAATAAATTAAATTAAAAAAATAATTAAAAAATTGAATCAAAAATTGAATCAAAATCTAATTCAGGAAAGCGGGGCCGTATCATCATGAAACGCAGTGAAATCAACGCCGCGCTCCGGGAAATGGAGCGCATGATCGCCGATTATCGCATTTCCCTGCCGCCGTTCTGTCATTTCACCCCGGAACAGTGGCGCGAAATCGGCCATGAGTATGACGAAATCCGGGATTGTATGCTTGGCTGGGATATTACCGATTACGGTCTTGGCAAATTTGACGAAATCGGCTTTTCTTTGATTACAATCCGTAACGGCAATCGCGCCATGCCGGAAAAATATCCCAAAGTCTACGCCGAAAAATTGTTATATTTAAAAGAAAACCAGTATTCCCCGAATCATTTTCACTGGTATAAAACTGAAGATATTATCAATCGCGGCGGCGGGAATGTCTTAATCCGCGTGTATAACTCCCTGCCCGATGAGGAAATAGATTATCATTCGGATGTTACTGTCCACACGGACGGGCGGACTTATACGGTCCCGGCGGGTACGCGAATCCGACTGACGCCCGGCGAAAGCATTCATATTCAACAGCGTCTGTATCATGATTTTACAGTGGAACCGGGGACGGGCGCGGTATTATTGGGCGAAGTCAGCCAGTGCAACGACGACAACACGGACAACCGTTTCAATCCGCCCGTGGGACGCTTCCCCAAAATTGAGGAGGACGAGCCGCCATACAGACTTCTTTGCGGCGAATATCCGCCCGCCAAATAAATTTATTTTCATATCGCGCAAAACAAAATTTATTATTTATTATAAAATTTATATTTGTATTTCTTGCGGCGGTCAATCCCGAAAATACCGGTTGACCGCCGCTTCTTGTTTAGATACATATAGA
>CAJOFP010000058.1:2509-3652 GCA_905233795.1 uncultured Oscillibacter sp.
TTCCAGTTCGGCTTCCCAGAGGACGCGGGACGCGTCGGACGGCATATGCCATCCCGTCCGGGGTGAAAGCGAGATTGCGCCGACGCCCGCTCCGTCCGGCATACAGTTTCGTTTAAACTGTTGGGAGAAGAAACGCTGATAAAAGATTTTTAACCAGTGTAAAATAACGGCGGCGCTGTAATCTTTGCCGAAAGATTCTAAAGCCAAACGATAAATTTTCCGGGGTGAAAATCCCCAGCGCAGAATATAATACAGGAAAAAATCATGCAGTTCATACGGGCCGATTAATTCTTCAGTATGCTGTCCGCCGCCCTGTACGGCGGGTAAAAGTTCCGGCGAGACAGGCGTTTCCAATATCGCGTATAATGTCCGTGACAGTTCCGTTCCCGGCGCGTCGTGACCGGAATTTCCGGCGTTTTCGGCGTTCGGGATGTTTTCGGCGTTTTCTGTATTCGCTTCGTTTTCAACGCTTGTCATATTTTCATGATTTTCATGATTTTCATGATTGTCATAATTCGCGGCGTTTTCGGCGTTGATATTTTCCGCCGCGTATTTGACAAGGGAACGCACAAGCGTTTTGGGAATCGACGCGTTGACGCCGTACATGCTCATATGATCGCCGTTATAGGTACACCAGCCGAGAGCCAATTCGCTGAGATCGCCGGTGCCAATCACAATGCCGCCCGTATCGTTGGCGATGTCCATTAAAATCTGTGTGCGTTCGCGGGCCTGCGCGTTCTCATAGGCGGCGTTTTTGATCGCCGGATCATGTCCAATATCGCGGAAATGATTGGAAACGGCGGCGGAAATCGGGATATTGCGGAGAGACACGCCCAGACTTTCGGCTAATTTGACGGCGTTGCCTTTCGTATTGTCTGTAGTTCCGAAGCCGGGCATGGTAACGGCGATAATATCAGAAGCGGGACGCCCCAGCATGGACATGGCCCGCGCCGTGATAAACACGGCAAGCGTGGAATCCAGACCGCCGGACAGACCTAAAACGGCGGTTTTCGCGCCGATGTCCTGCATACGGCGTTTTAAGCCCAGCGCGGACAAAAAGAGTATTTCCCGACAACGATAGGCGCGTTCATTCGGCGTTTCCGGGACAAACGGCGATTTGGGGATATATCTTGTGATTTTCGT
>CAJOFP010000058.1:3685-8249 GCA_905233795.1 uncultured Oscillibacter sp.
GCGGCGGCGTTCAAAGCGTAATTTTTGTATATCTATCTCAGAGATTAACAGACCGCCGTCGAAGCGTCTTTCGGCGAGAAGCGCGCCGTTTTCGGCGATCATCTGATGGGCGCCGAATATATAATCGGAAACGGATTCGCCGTCGTCGGCTCCGGCGAAGATATAGCCGCATTTTAAACGGGCGGACAAAGCCGTGACGGTTTTGCGCCGGTTCGTCGCGGCGGATACGGCGTCGGGACAGGCGGACAGACAGCCGATCATGACCGCGCCGTTAGCGGCGAGATAGACGGATTGAGGAATTGGGGCGAACAAATCCGAGCCGATTTCAACGCCGATTGTAAAATCCGGCAGTTCCCGGCATTGGAAGATTAAGCCCGGAGAAAACGCTATATCAGACTGTCCGGCGATGGAGATTTTAGGCGCGCTGTTCGCGGGGTTAGAAAAATAATCATCCTGATAAGAAGAAAACCAGCGGGATTCCGGTATAATAGAATCAGATAAAATTTTTTTCGGGACGACGCCTAATATGACGCCTTTTTGAATCACGGCGGCGCAGTTATATAAATTTCCGGCGACGCGTACCGGCAATCCCACGGCGGTTATAATCTCTAAATTTCGCGTGGCTTCCAAGATGGTAATCAAAGCGTCCTCCGCGCCTTTTAAAAGCGTATCCTGAAAGAACAAGTCCCCGCAAGTCGCGCCGGTGACGCACAGTTCAGGCAAAATCAGCGCCCGGACGCCGGCTTTTTCGGCGGCGCGCATAACAGTAAATATTTGCTCGGCGTTATAACGGCAGTCAGCGAGTTTTAATTTGGGCGTTCCGGCGGCCACGGAGATAAAACCGTCTTTCATAGGCGTGAGCGCTCCTTTCTGTTTTAAATTAAATTATATTAAATTAAAATATAAATTTTACGCGCTTGATAAATTATAAAATTAAATTTTTATAATTGGCTCATGACTTCCCCGATGGGTTCGGAAATCGTCAGATTATCCGGCAGGACGCGGGCGACGGCTGATTTGTTGATTAATACCAGACGTTTTCCGCGATAATAATTAATCAAACCGGCGGCGGGATAGACGTTTAAAGACGTGCCGCCGATGATTAATAAATCCGCGTTGGCGATGGCGTTGACGGATTCGCTTAAAATCCGCGAGTCCAATCCTTCTTCGTACAGGACCACATCCGGCTTGATCCGTCCGCCGCAGTTACAACGCGGAACGCCCGTACTGTGCAGCATGAAATTAAAATCATAAAATTTTCCGCACCGTTCGCAATAATTCCGGTGGACGCTTCCATGCAGTTCCAGAACTTTCTCACTTCCGGCGGCCTGATGCAGTCCGTCGATATTTTGCGTGACAATCGCCGATAATTTGCCCTGTTTTTCCCATTCGGCGAGTTTTTTATGGGCGGCGTTGGGCTGTACGCCGTCGATCAATAACTTTTCCCGATAGAATTTAAAAAATTCCTCAGGCTTGCTTTCATAAAACGTATGGCTTAAAATAGTTTCCGGCGGATACGCCCATTTTTGATGATATAAACCGTCCGCGCTGCGGAAATCCGGGACGCCGGATTCCGTGGAGACGCCCGCGCCGCCAAAAAACACGATTCGATTGGATTCTTCCACCCATTGTTTTAAAGTTTTTACGGCTTCCGTCATGACAGGTTCCCCCTTTTTTATATTTTTAATATATAATAATATATCATATAAATCATTTTAAAATATAAATTAAAATATTTTTTAATATTTATTTTCAATCAAAATTCAACCGAAAGGACAAAAGTTTTATGGGAAAAAGTTCCGTTTTGAAAAAGAAAAATGACACGCGCAAAAATAAGAAATATAAAACAAATAAAATATCCGGGAGCGTATTTAAAAATCAGAAACTGAAAAATAAAATATTATCCGGCTGTTTTATCGCGTGCGCGATTATCTGGAATCTGGTTCTGGCGCTGGATTTCGTATACGGACAGAATGACCGGGGCGTGATTGTCATGCACATCATTTCCGCGCTGGCGTGGATCGTCGCCGCCGTTGGCTGGTTTTTATATATCAAAAAACTTGAAAAACGCTCGAAAATTGAACAAAACGCGCCGAAAAAGCGGGACAGGGGATGAAAATTATGCGCGGATGGCGGAAATTTTGGAAGCCGGAAAGCGATTTAAGTCGAGTGATACGGGCGATGTGGACCCGGTACAAGACGCATAACGTCGGAACCGAAAGCGCGGCGCTGGCGTTTTATTTAATCTTCGCTATCTTCCCGTTTTTGATTTTTATCAGCGCGTTGTTAAATTTCTTTCAGTTAAGCATTGTCGGAGCCATACGCATGGCAAGCGATTTGTTACCGGCTGAACTTGTCGAAATCGCCGAAATGTTTTTGCAATACGGCGCGGGCAAACCGACATTGCGCTTGTTAATCACCAGTTTGTTTTTTTCGTTTTATTATCCCATGCGGGCGACCAATTCCCTCATGTTGTCCGTCCGTATGGCGTATCGTCTGGGCGCGCCAAACGGGGTAGTTATACAGACGATTAAAAATTTAATTTATACGCTTTTATTAATACTCAGCATTATTTTAACCGTGCTTTTAATGACCGTCAGCGACCGGATTTTAGCTTACGCGGAGGAAAATTTATTATTGCCGTCTTTCGTGGCGGACTGGTGGGCAACGCTTCGTTTCCCGATTATCGCCGCGATTGGCTATCTGGATTTGACGGCGTTATACGCGCTGGCGCAGGATCACTGGCAAAAATGGAGAAATTTATGGCCGGGAACATTGGCCGCGCTTGGCGGCTGGATGACAGTCGCGTGGCTGTATACGCTTTATGTGAATAATATAGCGCGTTATTCGTTTATATATGGCTCTATCGGGACGATGATTGTTTTATTAATCTGGCTGAATTTCACTTCCATAGCGATGATTTTAGGCGCGGAATTAAACGGCGCCTTAATGAGTATCCGAAAAGAGCGTTTTAATCAAGATTTATATCAAGATTTAAATCTTGATATAAATCAAGATAATATTTAAAATAATTAAATAAAAACGGCGCGGACTGCGGGGGCGGACAGGCGTGAATCATAAAAATAATAAAAATAATAAAAATTTTAATCGGAACAGGCATAAAAAACGCGTGTTTGAGATGGTGGAAGTCGGATACGCCGGGGATGAAATCAGCGGATTTTATGATATTTTAGGCGTCGCCGCGATTGTAATCAATCTCGCTTCCAGTATTCTGGGAACATATCAGACGATACAATCCCGTTACGGCGGCGTTTTGGCGATTCTGGAGACAATCACGGTCTTGTTTTTTACGATAGATTATATATTACGCGTCTGGACGGCGGATATGCTCTATCCCGACGCGAAAAAGCCTATATTAAAATATATTTTTTCTTTTACGGGTTTAATAGATTTATTATGCTTCTTACCGTGGTATCTGCCGTTTTTCTTCCCGGACGGCGCGGTCGCGTTTCGGATGTTCCGCGTCGTTCGGATTTTCAGATTATTTCGTATTAACGCCTATTACGATTCTCTCAACGTAATTACCGGAATCATCGCGGGCAAGCGTCAGCAATTATTTTCCTCCGTGTTTATTATTCTGGTTCTGATGGTCGGCGCGAGCCTTTGTATGTATAGTTTAGAACACGACGCCCAGCCGGAAATTTTTAAAAACGCGTTTTCCGGTATCTGGTGGGCGGCGTCCACGCTTTTGACAGTCGGCTACGGCGATATTTATCCCATTACGCCCTTGGGAAAATTATTCGGCATATTTATCGCTTTCTTGGGCGTCGGGATTGTGGCGATCCCGACAGGCATTATTTCCGCCGGGTTCGTCGAGCAATATTCCAAAATCAAACGCCTGAGCGAAATCGCGCAAGAGATTGATATAAATTTTATACGTCTGCGTCTGGAAAAGCAGGACGCTTGGACGGGTCAAAATATCATGTCGCTGAAACTGCCGCACGGCATGATTGTGGCTGTCATCCGGCGCGGGGATACTATCATCATTCCCCGCGGCGACGTGATTTTACAGGCGGGCGATATATTAATTTTAGGCGCGGAGCCTTTAAAAGACGATCAGCATATTGATTTACAGGAAATCACGTTGCGCGAACAGCATCCATGGAACGGGAAAGCGATCCGCGATTTAGACATTTCGCGGCATACGTTTATTATCACTGTCCGGCGCAATCGCAAGGCGTTGATTCCCAAAGGCGATTTGATTCTTCATAAAGACGATACCGTGATTTTATATTCACAGACCCGCATGACGGACGCGCAAACTTTAAGCATATAATTTTAATTATAATTTTAATATTTTATTTTATATTTACATTTCATCGTCTATATCCGTTCTATCTTCAACGGCTTTTTCCGCGACGGGATTTTCTTTTATATCTATCGCGGGAGAATTTGTAACGGGAATTTCGCCGGGAGAATCCATTAAATTAATCAAATCGTTTGTAATGCTATTCGTCGTAATCGCCGAACAAGATAACGGCATATCCCGCAAGATATTCAAATCATCCACAGTCCAGAGTTCTAAAATTAAACCGGCGTTTTC
>CAJOFP010000058.1:8300-13779 GCA_905233795.1 uncultured Oscillibacter sp.
GTCGCGTCATTGCTGTCATGTTGGATTTTCATATCCCGCGAGGACGTGAGAAATCTGAAATGATACCCCGTATCCCGCGCCGCCATGCCCTCCAGACAGGTTAAATAAAACGAAATAAACGTCACATGATCTCTCATGCCGCAGTCCTGAACCGTAAAAGCGATATTTTTATATTGCTCTTCCGTCATTTCCGGGACTTTTAATTCCAGATAGACATCCAAGCCCAAGCCCCGACAGAACGCCAAGCCCTCTTCCAGCGTCGGAATACGGGTTCCGGCGTATTCTTCCCCGCGTCCCGCGCCGAAATCCAACGCCCGCGCCTGTTCCAGCGTCATATTGGCGATTTCGCCCGTCCCGTTCGACGTATCGTCCACCACGGGACGGTGTAACAAAACCGCTTTTCCGTCGGACGTGAAGCGCACATCCGTTTCTATGCAATCATAACCGGCGCGGGCGGCGGCCTCAAACGCCGCGAGCGTATTTTCCGGCGCGCTGGCCGTATAGCCGCGATGGGCGATCAGGCGCGGACGCTTTAAAATTTTCTCATCCGGGATTTCTCCCGCGCTTTCTTGATTTTCCCGCGAAATTTCACTATTTTCTCCCGGATTATCCTGTGAAATCTCGCTGTTTTCTTGATTTTTTTCTTGACTATCCTGTGAAACTTCACTGTTTTCTTGATTTTTTTCTTGACTATCCTGTGAAATTTCGCTGTTTTCCGGGATTTCATCCGGCGCGGCGGCGGATAAAATCTCCGCCGGATGATAATAATGATATAAATTATATCGCCCGCCCCGGACAGTAAAATTCGCGCCGAACAACAGCGCCACGGAACAAATCAGATAGAGAAGCGCCGAAAGACACTGTTTCATGATTTCAATACCCCAAATATTTAAATATTATATTATATATTTTTTAATCCCGTATTTTCAGCGCGTTTTCACGCGCTTTTTTATTTGCTCTTGCGGTAGCTGTCTTTCAGAGACACGCTGCGATTAAATACTAAATTACCGGGTTTAGAATCCCGACTGTCCGGGCAGAAATAGCCCAGACGCAAAAATTGATAGCGTTCCCCCGCCGCCGCGTTTTCTAAACAGGCTTCGACTTTGCAATTTTTTAAAATCTCAAGAGAATCGGGATTTAAACACTCCATGAAATCTTTCCCCGCCTCATCCGGCGCGGGATCGGAAAATAAATTGCCGTATAATCTAATTTCGGCGTCAATAGCTGTCGCGGCGTCCGTCCAATGCAACGTCGCGCCTTTGACTTTCCGCCCGTCGGACGGGTCCCCGCCCCGGCTGTCCGGGTCATATTCGCATAATACGGCTGTAATATTCCCGTTTTCGTCTTTCTCAAATCCCGTACAGCGGATTAAATACGCGCCTTTCAATCTGCATTCCGGGCCGCCCGGATATAAGCGTTTATATTTCGGCGCGGGCTTTTCCATAAAATCATCCGATTCAATCCACAGTTCGCGGGAGAAATCGACTTGACGCGTCCCCGCTGTCGGATCCACGGGATTATTCTCAATCTCTAATTTTTCATGTTCATTTTCAGGATAGTTTTTAATAATTAATTTCACGGGCCGCATGACCGCCATGACGCGCCGCGCCGTTTCGTTTAAATCTTCCCGTAAGCAATGCTCCAGAAAATTATATTCCACTACGCTGTCCACTTTGGCGACGCCGATTCTCTCACAAAAATTGCGTATCGCTTTCGGCGTATAGCCGCGCCGCCGCAGTCCGCATAAAGTCGGCATACGGGGATCGTCCCATCCCGATACCTGTCCGCCCTCGACTAAAGCGCGTAATTTGCGTTTGCTCATGACCGTGTAATCCATACCCAGTCTGGCGAACTCGATTTGACGCGGTTTCGACGGCAATTCGCAGTTATTAATTACCCAGTCATATAAAGGCCGGTGATTCTCATACTCCAGCGAACATAAACTATGTGTAATGCCCTCTAAAGCGTCCTGTATGGGATGCGCGAAGTCATACATGGGATAGATCGGCCATTTGTCGCCCTGTCTGTGATGTGTAAAATGCTTAATGCGATAAATAACCGGATCGCGCATATTAAAATTATTACTCGCCAAGTCAATTTTGGCTCTTAACGTCATACTGCCGTCCGGGAACTCGCCCGCCCGCATACGGGCGAACAAATCTAAATTTTCCTCAATAGGCCGATCCCGCCACGGACTCCGCGCCGGTACGCCCGGCGTCCCGCGATATTCTTTAAATTCCTCCTGACTTAATTCGCATACATACGCCAAGCCTTTTTTAATCAATAAAACCGCCTGTCTGTAATCTTCCTCGAAATAATCCGACCCATAAAAAAATCTGTCTCCCCAGTCAAATCCAAGCCAGTGAATATCCTCCTGAATCGCGTCTACATATTCCTCGTCTTCTTTGACCGGATTTGTATCATCCATACGCAGATTGCACAGACCGTTATATTTTTCAGCCGTGCTGAAATTAATCGTCAGCGCTTTACAATGCCCGATATGCAAATAGCCGTTCGGCTCCGGGGGGAAACGGGTATGAACCCGCTGTCCGGCGAATCTCCCGCCGGGCGCTATATCCTCTTCAATAAACGCGTGAATAAAATTCCGATTTTCGCTTCTCATCTCTTCCGCCATAAACCCGATCCTCCCCCGGATATTATAAATTTATTATATATTTTTTATATTATACAAATTTTTTATATAAATTGCAAGCCGTAATATTAATAATATTTATAATTATTATAATATTATTAATAATTTTTTTGTTCTTTCGGCGCGGTGAATCCCGACGCTTTATTCAATTCCGGCGCGTTACGCTTGTTTTTATTCTCTTCAGACGACCGGGGCAATATATTTTGTCTGCCCGGAAGCGGCCCGGACTGTAATTGCTTTAAAGCCGCCAATTTTAAACAAGTACAGAATACTTCCCCCGCCTGCTGTAATTCATCCATCGGCGGGAACGACGGCGCGATTCTGATATTACTGTCATTCGGGTCCAATCCATAAGGGAACGTCGCCCCCGCCGGCGTCATCGTCACGCCCGCCTGTCGGCATAATTTCAGCGTCCGCCGCGCCGTTCCCGGCATGGCGTTGAGAGAGATAAAATAACCGCCTTTCGGTCTGTTCCACTCGGCTATGTCCAGCGGCGCGATTTCACGCTCCAGCGTATCCAATACGCATTTGAATTTGGGCCGTAAAATCTCCGCGTGACGGCGCATTAATTCCAGCGTGTGTTCTTTATTTTTTAAATATAATACATGCCGTTGCTGATTGACTTTATCAAAGCTGATCGCCTGTACGGATAAAAGCCGCTTTAAATACGTCATGTTATCTTCCGAACAGGCGAAACACGACACGCCCGCGCCCGGCAACGTAATTTTCGACGTGGACGCGAACTCAATCACCATATCGGGATTGCCGTGTCTCGCGCATATCGACAGCATATCCGGGAACGGGATATAATCGCCGTCAAATTCATGAATTACATAAGCGTTATCCCACATGATTAGAAAATCCGGCGCGGCGGGCTTTAAACCCGCAAGCCTTTCGATTGTCTCCTGAGAATATATAATCCCGTCAGGATTGGAATACTTCGGCACGCACCATATGCCCTTCACACTGGGGTCTTTGACCGCTTCTTCTATCATATCCATATCCGGCCCCGTCGGCGTCATGGGGATATTAATCATCTCAAAGCCGAAATCCGCCGTAATGCGAAAATGCCGGTCATAGCCCGGAACCGGACAGAGCCATCTCAACATGCCCTCTTTATGCCAAGGCCGTTCACTGTGCAATAATCCGTGCGTGAACGCCTTTGTAATCGTATCGTACATCAACTGCAGACTGGCGTTGCCGCCGACAAATACCTGTTCCGGCTTACAGCCTAAAATGTCCGCGAATAAACGCCGGGCGGCGGGCAGTCCCGCCAATTCGCCGTAATTGCGCACGTCCTCGCCGTCCGACAGATACTCTTCCGGCGTCAGCATTCTCTCAAATATGCCGCTGACCATATCCAACTGCTCTTTGCCGGGTTTTCCACGCGCCATATTTAATTTTAAACCGCGTTCTTTTAATAATTCATACTCCGCCCGGACTTCCTGATATTCCAAGTCCCTCTCATGGGGCGTCATGCGGGAATAGGGAATCATCATATTCGCCATATTCATCATTCCTTCCTGTAAATATACGTTTTTCCTCCACGCGATTTCTTAGTATACCCCAATTCAATCACGCGTTCAAGCGCGTTTTTTACGGTAAAAACGCCGAAAAAAGGGATGTGACGGCGCGTAAAATTGTAATATTACGTTCCGCCTGAAGAATCCCCGCGTATTCCATCATATGCAAAGACAAAACATATCAGCGCTGTCCATGTCACGCGGACGGGAATCCCGCGCATATTCATCTTGCGCAATCCGTCGAATCGCGCTATAATATTTTTATAATATCAATCACGCGAATCACGCCGCGCAAAAAATTCTATAAAATTATATAAAAATTAATTAAATTAATTCTATAAAAAATTATATCCATTACGCCAATTTACGCCGACAACGAAAACGGGGTGAACATATGCGGGAAATTCCGATTTTTATCGCGTCGTCTATCCGGGAATTTCAATATGAACGGCTGTTATTATCTCCGGCGATTGAACGCCTGAACAATTCTTATAAAAATCTGGGCGTACAATTAAAATGGAATCGCCCGGAAACGCAAGATAAAATTCTTGTCTATGGCGGTTCACAACTGACTTATGATGAATATATCCGCCAATGTGAAATATTTGTTTTGATTGTGGGAAACCGTGTGGGGACGTATACGCGGCATGAATTGAATATCGCGCTGGAGCGTTTTCGCCGTGAAAAAACATCGCCGGTCATTCTGCCCTGTTTCCTGAAAGACGCTCTTTCCGATGAATCGGAAAAATTTTTGAACGAACTGCGCAAAGCGGACATCGGCAAACAGTTTATAGACCCTTACGAAAATTTTGACGCCGTTCTGTCGGAAACGCAATTTGTCCTGACCCAATATGTAGTGAATCACGCCGATTTTGGCGACGAAGAGGATGACATGAAGCGGGCGACGGGGCGTATTGTCAACAAAATTCACGAACTGCAAGCCAACATCGCGCTTTTGCAATCGCAACAGACGACGCCGCAAATTATCGCGGACATGATGACGACTTACGCGCAAATCGCCCGGCTGGTGCAAAAATACAAAGTAGAGCCGGACGCGCTGTTGGATTACATGGGCTTTTTATGGAAACAGCATTTATATGACAGAGCGATTGAATTGGGGTTATGGCTGGAAAAGTTTTATCAGTTGGAGAATCCCGGCGATTACAAGTTATCGTTATTAAAAAACCGTCTTGGGTTATGTTACAGCGATAGCAACCGGCACGAACAGGCGGAGCGGTATTATAGGGAGGAACTAAAAATCAATCGCCGCCTTGCGGAAGCGAATCCCGCCGCTTACGAACCC
>CAJOFP010000059.1 GCA_905233795.1 uncultured Oscillibacter sp.
TGTCCGTTGGAATTTTGGGAATTTTGAGAAGGTTTTATTTTGGGTGCGTAAGTCTGTATAACAGCCGCTATCACGGTAAAAATACCCGCTATGAAAGCTCCGACAATCGCTCCTAAAACTTCTTCGCTCAAAACGGCGTCCCCCTCTCCCGTATCGCGCTATATAATTAAATCACGCGATTTATTTTTTATTTCTGGAAAATGGACGTAGTAAGGCGCTTATAGGGCGAATTGGGCGGCAATGTCTCGGACAGGGATATAATTAAATAGCCGCCCGGAACAGTCGCGTCATAAAAGCGTTTAATCAACGCCGTTTTTGTCGGCATATCGAAATAAATCATGACGTTCCGACAGAATATGACATCAAATTTGCGCTTAAATCGAATCGGGTCCATAAGATTAAATTGACGGAAAATCACGTTTTTACGGACGGACGGCCCGACCTGATAGCGATTGCCCCCCGCCGGGATAAAATAATTTTGTTTCCACGCGGGCGGGATATTATCCGGCAGTTGATACACGGCGCGTTGGGCTTTGTTCAATACTTCCACGGATAAATCCGTCGCCAAAATCCGGGAATCCCACACGCTGAATTTCACGCCGAAATGATCCATCATATACATCGTGATATTATACGGCTCTTCCCCCGACGAACAGCCCGCGCTCCAGATTGAGAAAATTTTATCGCGTTTGTGTCTCTGTTCCAGTTTGGGCAGGATATTTTGTATAAAATACTCGAAAGACTCCGTTTCGCGCATAAAATAAGTATAATTTGTCGTGAGTTTGGACAATAATTGATTAATATCATCGCCCGTGCCGGATTTTAACAGATAATCCGTATATTGGCTGAAATCCTCGAAACCGCGGCTTTTAATCACGTTGGACAGGCGGCTTTGAATCAACTGGCGTTTCTGACGCAGATCAATGCCGTAATGCTTTTGCACAAACTGAACCATGCGATTAAAATCCGCGTCGGAAATCAACAGCGTCCCTTTGATCGCTTCGCCGCTCATGCGTTTTTCCCGCTTTCTTGTGAAATTTTAATAACCCCCCTCAATCCCCCCTTTCAGGGGGGAATTTCCCCGGTTACGTTCCCCCGTCCCTGAAAGGGAAGGGGGACAGGGGGAAGGGTTTTTTTATAATATTTTATCGTGACAAATCGGCGAATGCCCCCGGCGTAAAAATCCGGGGGATTCGCTTAAAATTTAATATTTAAATTTAAATATTATAAATAATGATAAATATTACTCGTGGACGTGAATCAGCGCCTCACCGTCGAGAACCATGATTGTCCCGACCGCGCCCGGCATGGTACACATGCCGCTGACAAGTTTATGCTCGTTCTGCGCCGGTACGGGCAAAATCGAGGATTTCGCAATATCGACCATCTGATCGACGCTGTCAACCAGAATGCCGATTGTGATTTCCTGAATATTCAAAATAATCGCGTTGCTGTCGCCCTCCGGGAAGCGTCCCAGTAACAGCCGGAAATCAATAATCGGCACGACCGCGCCGCGCAGGTTAATCACGCCGGCGATATAATCCGGCACCATCGGTACGCGGGTTATATCCACGCTGGTGAAAATTTCGTTGACGTAATTTGTGCTGATCGCGTATAAAATCTCACTGGAGCGGAAAATCAGAAATTTTTCCTCTTCCGTTTCCTGTACGTTTAACGCGCTTTTCATTTCGTCGGCGCCGACAAAGAGGCCGTTTTCCTCCGCCATTTTTATATACCTCCAATGATTTGATATATAATTAAGATATATAATAAATATTTCTATTTTCGCCGGTAAATATCGGCGATTATATTTAAAATATTTATATAGATTTATTGATTATTGCTGATAAATATCGGCGACGTTTAAAATAATGCTGATACTGCCGTCACCCAGAATGGTACAGCCGGAAATGCCGTAATTTTTAATGCCGAAATTATTAATATAATCCGGTAAAGGCTTGACAACGACTTGTTGTTCGCCGATTAAAGCGTCCACGAACAGGCAGAAAGAATTGTCGCCGGACTCGACCCAGAGCAATACGCCGTTGTCGAAGCTGTCGGCGCCGGTTTCGATACGGAAGAAGTCTTTGGCGCGGACGATAGAATAGAAATTATCGACGATTTTAATCATTTCGCCGTGGGTGGCGTCCTGAATAATGTGCATGTCGGACGCTTTGAAAATCTGGCGGATATTGCTGATCGGGACGGTAAAAATAGACTTGCCGACGGATACTTCCATTCCGTCCAGAATCGCCATTGTCAGCGGGATTTTCAACGTCGTGGTCATGCCCTTGCCGCGTTCGCTGGTGATTACTACCGTTCCGCCGACGCTTTCGACGTTGCTCTTCACGACATCCATTCCGACGCCGCGCCCGGAATACTCAGTTACTTCAGTATTGGTCGAGAAGCCGGGCATAAGCAAAAAGTTTAATATATCTTTATGGGAATATTCGACATCGGGCTGGGCAAGTCCCTGCCGCAGGGCTTTATTTAACACGGCCTGATCGTCCACGCCCGCGCCGTCGTCGATGATTTCAATAATAATTTCACTGCCGGCTGTCCGGGCGGCGAGCGTGATTTTCCCGGCGGGGTCTTTTCCGGCGGCGATACGTTCCGCCTTGCTGGATTCAATGCCGTGATCCATTGAATTTCTTACAATATGCATAATCGGATCGGAAATCGTGTCTACTATAGTTTTATCGACTTCCGTGTCCTCGCCGATTAAGACTAAATTCGCTTCTTTGTCCAATTTGCGGCTCATGTCGCGGACAATGCGTTTCATTTTCTGGAACGTCCCGGAGACGGGCACCATGCGCAGGGACATGGCGACATCCTGCAGATTATCCGTCAGCGATCTTAACTGGCGGGCGGCTTTGGTGAAATTATCTAATTTTAAGCCGCGCAGATCGGGGGACGCCGTGACTTGCGCTTCTGTAATCACGATTTCGCTGACGACGGCCATTAAAGCGTCCAGTTTGCCGAGGCCGACGGAGATTAAACTTTCTTTGACGTGCGCCTGTTTCGCCTGTTGGGCGGCGTTGGCGGCGTTTCCCGGCGCGGCGTTCGCGGCGTTTTCCGGCGCGGCGGCGTCGGATGTTTGAGACGCGGCGGCGGATTGATTTTGCGTATCTTCTCCCGCGCTCTGTCCGGCGGCGGGATTGTAATCAAACATTTGATAGTGATTCACCGCGCCGTTGTCCCGGACGGCGGGAAGCGCCTCTTCACGATCCTGCGGCGTCTTGAATCTCAGGAAAAATCCGTGCTCGACGATAAAATTCGCCGTATCGGGATTTAACTGCACATCCGGGGGATAGAAATCAAATTGCGCGTCCTCGCAGAAATCGCGGGCGGAATTGACCAGCATCATGGCGCGCAGATTCTCCATGCCGACGCCCTCGTCGAATAAAACATGGATCGTATACGGGAAATCCGCGCTGGCGTATTGGGCGGCGTCGGCGTCCGGCTCGTCCGCCGTCCCGGATTGCGCGTTATCTTCGCCGCTTGATTCCGCGCCGGCGTTATCGTCATTATCGTCATCGCCGGAAATTTTATTGGCGAAGCTATTAATCTTATCCATATAAGTGTCGATATTAGTAGTAAGAGGCTCGTTGGACTCAACGCGCCCGATTTCCTCCCGGAAGAAGTCAATCGACTGGAAGATTAAATCAAACAATTCCGGGCGCTGTTCCTCAGGTATGGCGTCCATGGTCTTTTCCCGGATCACGAAGAACAAATCCTCAATCCGGTGGGCGATCGTCATCAGGGAATTAAATTCCATCATGGCGGAAGAGCCTTTGATTGTGTGCATAATCCGGAAAATTTCGTTGACATCGTCTTGTGAGAACGTGTGCGCCTGTTCCGCCGCCAGCACGAGATCGTCGAGCTGTTCCAAAAGCGAGTGCATCTCAAACAGGTACGCCTCCAGCATGTCGTTCATACTCATGGTATACATCCACCTTTGTCCGATTTGATTTGATTTCATGCGCGTGGCATGATTCCCGCGAATTGCGATTTATTTTAAATTTATTTTAATTTATTATCATGACGCGGGATTTTCGCGGGATATGATTTTCTTTTTTTTGATTTTTTCATTTTTCGCGGGTGAGCGCGATCCGGTTCCGTCGAATCGCGTAATTATCGTCTCTTAGAATTTATATCGGCGCTTTACGCCGAAATTTAAGAGCCAATCCGCGAAAATTTTTCCGGGTTCGCGCTTCCTGTCGTATTATAGCATAATATTTCGGATTTGAACACGGATAAATAAGAAAAATTATAAAAAAATATTTTTTTATAATATCGCGTTAATATTATTTTTTTATATAATTATAATTTATAATTATATAAATTATAAATTATAGAATCAGCGTAAGGAGAGAAAGAATATGCCCGCCCTGTTGGGACCTACGAATCCCGTGCCCGGTTATGAGCCGCAGCCGGTGAAAATCCAGACCCCGCCGCCTACGGATACGAACGTGCAAAATATTGTCAATCCTGAAGTGGTCGTCCGGCCCGACAGCCGGACGGATCAGCAGGATACCGGCGATTCTACCGGCGCGACCCGTTACGAGTCGAATTATATGACGTTTTTGCAACGTCTGCGGACGGCGCGGAATCTGCCGGAGACGTTCATGCGGCTTTTGCAAATGACCGGACGGGAAATCACGTCCGGCATTCGTGACGGTTTCGCCCATGAATTATCGGAATTTCTGGAATTTTTGCGAATGGACGAAAGCGCGCTTTTAGAGTTTTTAAAAAATCAATTACAGACCGGATCAAGATTTTCCGGCGCGCTGTTTCAAATCCTGCGGGACGCTTACGGCGGCGCGAGATCGGAATTAATTCGATCCGAGATTTTAAATTTTTTACGCCGTTACAGCGATTTTTCGTCCACGGAACATTTGGAAAGCAAGATTTTACGCGAGACGGAAGATATACGGGATTCCATTCCGTCGCCGTGGAACGATCAGGCGGGGGATATTTTATCGAAATTACAGAACGGCGTCGCCGCCGGGGATCGGGAAGGCAATTTAAAATTATTACGAAGTCAATTATTTCCGTTAATCGCCCGTTATGTATCGACGACGCATGATCATGGACGGGCGCGGGGCGTTTTATCCATGCTGACGTTGGATGTCGCCCGCTATGACAACGGGTCTGTCGACGGCTTGTTACGCGCTTTCCGGCATTTGGCGAGTGAACGCGTTTTGCCGGAAGAGCTGGGCAGACTGTCGGATGAGGAGATTTTAAGGCTCTTGCGGGACGCCGAATACGCCGGAGCGTCGCGGAATAATTTATTTGCCGACAGACTTGCGCAATTAACGAACCACGCGCTTCAGGGACAGGGCGGCGCGGCGGCGCAGGAGGCGTTTCATAATATATTGGCGTCGCTTTTAATCAACGAAAGCGTATATATGCCGTTAAGTCACG
>CAJOFP010000060.1 GCA_905233795.1 uncultured Oscillibacter sp.
TTTCGGAGAGCCGTCCGCTTTACGCGCTTTTCTTTGCACAGACCTTTCTCTTTCCGTCACGGATATTTTGAACCGTTACGCTTTCAGATGGAAGATTGAACTCTTCTTTCGTCACGCGAAACAAAAGCTGGCCTTTGACAAATATCAAATTCGCTCTTCCGTGGGGATTCAGCGTTTCTGGCTTCTGATGTCGCTGGCTTATTTCATCTGTCGCGTGGGTTCCGATACGCCTTTGTCTTTCGAGGACGGATTCATCTTTTTCCAACGAGCCATTCAATCCGAACGCATAAAGTTTATCTATCAATGCGCTTACGCTCATATCCCTTTGGATCATGTGCTGTCTCTCATCGCTTAATTTTTGTGCATTTTCACAAATTTGCTCATTTATAGTAATATAAATATAAAAATTTTTGATTTCAAACGGATATTTTAGATTTAGCGTTGACAGAATCAATATCGCGTTATATAATGATCATAGAGTACCGAGACGCTTTGATTATAATGAAGCGGATGTAAAATGTCTGGGGCGGTGGTTATATGGTCAGTATTTTTGATGTCGCCGATTGGTTTTTGTGCAAAGAGAGAATGACGCATAAAAAACTCCAAAAACTGTGCTATTACGCGCAGGCGTGGAGTTGCGCGATTTGTCCGGAGCCGATTAGCGACGCCGTGTTTGAGGCGTGGGTTCACGGTCCGGTATGCTATGACCTGTATATGAAGTATAAAGACTACGGGTTCGCGTATATCCCGCAGGAAACGCGAAAACCGTCCGTATTCAGCGCGGATGAAAATGATTTTTTAGAGGGCGTCTGGGCTACCTACGGCGACATTTCGGCGAACGCGCTGGAAGCGCTTTCCCATACGGAACCGCCTTGGCAAATCGCCCGCGCCGGTATGGATTCCGGCGAACACAGTCGGAAGCCGATTTCGCCCCAAGATATGGCGAACTATTACCGGAGTATTTACACAGGCGGCGACGCGTAAAATAGGAAGAAGTTTTGAGTTTAAATCGCACACGCGGCGTTAGATAACGCAAAACAGCGTGTTATTTTGTCACAGGGTCAGCGGCAAATTCAAATTGCGACCGGTCATCGCTGTTTGGATTACAGGATTTGGCGGTAAATACGGCTATTACCCCTGTGTTGAACGCGTTGAACGGCGTTTCTTTCAATGGCGCGTCGTCGGATGTTTTAAAATACGCGGCGGCTCTCAGCGAGTTAAATAAAGCCCAGCAAGCGGCTGTGCTTGTTTCTCACGGATATGAAAAAGCCGAACGAAACAAAGCCCTCGCCATGACGGAAAATCTTGTCGCCTTAAACGGTCTCACAGCGGCGGAAGCGGCGAAAAAACTCGGTTTGGATGAAGATCGTGTGGCGACGATATTAAATATAAACGCGACGGAGAGATTAACAGACGCGCAGGTACGCGCTTTAATTACCAGCGGGGCGTTGGAGTCCTCGGAACGCGCGCGAATTATTCAGACGCTTTCTCAGACCGCCGCGACGGAAAGTCTCACAGCCGCGACGAACCGTCTGAATTTTAGTCTGAAAGCGTCTTTCGCCCTGATGATGTCCAGTCCTATGGGCTGGATTACTTTAATCGCCACGCTATTGCCGCTTGTAATCACAGGCGTTACAAAGCTGATTGATTTATATAAAGAATTACACCCGACGCTGGAACAGCTTCAAGACGATTTGAAATCTCTTGAAGAAGAGCAGGAAGATTTACAAACGCGGTTAGATGAAAATACTAAGCGTATTGTGGAACTTGTTGATTTGACGGAACGCCGCAAAATATCTCTTGTGGAACAGGACGAGTTAGAGCGTCTCAAAGAGGAAAATGAGTTATTGGACGCGCAACGCGCAATTCAACAAGGCTTGATTGACGCGCAAAAAGAATTGACGCGTGAAAAAGCGCGGTCTGAGGCGAAAGATTTTCTTTCGACGCCGCGAAAGTCTTATATTGACAGCGGCGTAAACGGATTTTACAGCGATTTTACAGGCGAAGCGCAATATAAAGCGACCGACGGCGCCGGTGGTTTATTAAACGCGATTGATTTGTATAATCAGGCGCGGGAACGTCTGAAAACCGCGATTGCGGATGAAAATCAACGTGAAATTTCGGCGGCGCAAAAACAGATTGAGAACGCGATTAATAGTATAAAAAATCTCTCTGACGAAGCCGTTTCTATTATGAACGGTTTAGACAGGAAAAGGGATTCCGCGCTTTATAATAATTTGCGAAAGCTGATTGACGCGGCGGCGATTGCCATTGACAAAGAGGCGTTTTACGCTGAAAAACTGGATGATTTAATGGAAAATACCGGTCTTTCGGCGGATGAACTGGCGGAAAAATTCGAGGAATTGTCGAAAGCGTCTGACAGCGATATTGCCCGACTTCCCCCGGTCTATCATAGATTAAGCGCTTTTATGGAGGAAAGCGGATACGCGGCGGAAGAATTGGCGGCGCATTTTAAAAGTCTGTCGGAAGCGGAAGCGGAAAATCTGCGTCAGGAAGAAGAACAAGTTACAGAGGCGTTTCAATTAAAAGACGCCATTCAAAGCGTCAGCGAAGTTTATGACGTGTTACAGGCGGCGCAAAAAGATATATCTGACGCCCAAACGCTTTCCAGTGATACGGTCGCTAAATTATCTGAACTGACGGATGATTATACCAAGTATCTTATTGTCGAAAACGGTCAGCTTAAACTCAATACGGACGCGCTCAAAGCTCTCGCGGATTTCAGACGCAAAGAGGCGGTCGCGGCGATTGAGGCTGAAATCGCCGCTCTTGATAAAGAAAAACGCGCTTTACAGGATAATATTCGCCTGTATAACGAAGCGATCAGCCAAAACCGCGATATGGCCGGCAATACGCGCAATATCGTTCAGGCGTATAATCGTTTAAACGAAATCGCGGCGGAACAGGAAGATTTAAACGCCCGGTTAAATATCGCGGATACGGTTTTGCAATCCATCGGCGTTGAGACGGAAAATATTAGAGATACGGTAAAAGATTTGGCGTCCGTGGCGAAAGACGCGTATAGTGATTTTACCGGCGGTATGAAAACGCTGGCGAATATTCAGAAAGAAGTTTCTGACGGATTCACGATTTCAACGGAAAAAGCGATTGAATTTGCAAAATCTTTCCCGGAGATTTTAAACGGCGCGAGTAAGTCCGCCAACGGACAAATGACATTAAGCGCCGATTCCGTACAAAGCGTATTGAAAAACAGATCGGCGGAGTTAAAATCAAATCTTAACAAAGCGATTTCTGATCTGCAATCGGAGTTGTCACGAATTGACGGCAAGACCGGCGCGGATGAGATGAAAGATTTAAATGAACAGCTTGCGTTATTAAAATCCCTGCGCGGCATTGATTTTACGGATTTAATCACAGTTGAGGAAAAGTCGGACAGTCAAAAAACGGTTGAAGAGTATGTCGCGGAAATAAAAGATTTCCGTGAGGCTCTGGAAGCGTTGAGAAAAACGGAAGAATCCGTCAGCGGGATTCAACAAAAGTTCAGTCATTCCAATGATTTCAGGGAACGGATAGATTTACAGCGTCAGTTAATTTCCGCGTATGACGACGAACGGCGGGCGATTGTGAATTTAAATCAGGAGCGGCGGGCGTCGATTCAGTCCGGCGTAAAATCATTGCGAAATCTGGGCTTTCAAGTCCGGTATGACGCGCAAAGCGATTCGCTCTGGATCGCCAATATGGAGCGTTTGAACCGGTTGACGGCGAAAAACGCCGGGGAATATGAGACGCTTCAAGAGGCGACGAATGCCCTGCGTAAAGAGACGGAAGATTTAATCCAATCTCTGGAAGATTTGAACGCCGAAAACCGGGAGGCTGTCAACGATTGGAGAGAGTTGGGCTATTCGATTCAGGACGCCGACGATGAGATTCAAAAAATTTTATCGGATATTGTAAAAAACGCGTCGGACGCCGTTGGAAATATTCAGGATATATATTCCACGCTTCACAAGGCGCAAGACGAATTTCATGAAAACGGATATGTTACGATTGAGACGCTTCAAAGCGTTGTCGCAATGGGGGCGCAATATGTTGTTTATCTCCGGGATGAGAACGGCGAATTGACGGTCAACGAGGAAAGAATCAGAAAAGTCCTTCGCGCCAAGTCTGATTATTTGGCGAAAGAACAGGCGTTAGTCTATCTGGAATCGCTTCAAATCGCGGCGGAGAAAAATGATCGTATTGAATTAGATAAATTGCTTTACGCCACGGAAAATATCGCTGATAAGACGTGGTATTGGATTCAGGCTAAAATTGAGAATCTGTCGCTGTCTGAAAAAGAAAAACGGGCGGCGAAAGAAAATATTGCCGCGTTACAGGAAATGGCGGAATACGCGGCGCGGAGCGTCTACGAGACGGAATCCGCGTTGAAAAAGATGATTGAAAGCACGAACGAGGGACTTGACAATCTGCGTTCCGTTTACGATTCTCTTCACGACGCGGCGGACAGTTACGCGGACACAGGTTATGTCGCCGTGGACGTGTTACAAAAGTTACTGGAAGCCGGGGCGCAATACGCGTCTTATTTATATGACGAAAACGGTAATTTAGTAATTAATGAGGAACGAATACGCCGTGTAATCGCGGCGCGGACGGAACAGCTTGCCGTGGAACAGTCGCTTGCGTATATTGAGGCTTTGCGGACCGCGAAAGCGAAAGGCGCCGCGAGTGAATTGCAAACGCTGTTACATGATACGCGTGAGGCGACGGACGCGACGTGGGGTCTGGTTTACGCGCAATTAAAATTATTAAATTTAAATGACAGGCAGTATCAGGCCGCGTTATCGAATATTAACGCGATCCGCGCTCTGGCGGAAAACGCGGCGCGGGGTATCGGCAAAGTGACGACCAGCGTCAAAGAAGAATTGGCGACGATGAAAAGCGGCATGGATGATATAATCAAATACGTCATGGATATGCTGAAAAGCCGCGTACAGGAAGAAATTGACGGTCTGGAAAACGCGAAAAAAGAATACGCGGATATTATTAACAGACAAAAAGAATCTATCCAATTAAAGAAAAAAGAGGCGGATTATCAGAAATCTCTGACGCAAAAAATCCGTGAGATGGGTAAAATTCAGTCTCAGATTATGGCGTTATCTCTGGATGACAGCCGCGAAGCGAAAGCGCAACGGACAAAGTTAGAAGAATCTCTCGCCGATTTGTCGGAAGAACTCGCTGATAAACAGGCGGAACATTCGATTGAAGCCGCCGAAAAAGCGTTGGACGAACAACAGTCAAGCTATGAGGCGGAAAAAGACCGGGAAATTCAAATTTTGCAAGACAGCGTTTCCTCCACGGAAAAATTGTATCAGGCGGCGATTAGTTATATCGCGGAAAATTTTGAGACGCTGTATGATGAGTTATTGCAATGGAATTACGATGTCGGAAAACGCGTATAGAGCGGCGCAAAAATACGGCGATTACGTTTCCGCCATGCGGCTGATTGATTCGGATATACAGGCCGCGAACGCGACAGGCGAAAATATCACGGTCGGAAAGACAAATCATTCTGAAAAATCGACAAAGCAAGAACAGATTCACGCGATTATATCTGAAATGTACGCGAATATGAACGCGCACGGCGGGGCGTTCAGCAGTACAAGCGCGGCGAATAAAAAAGCGCTTAGCAAACGTAATTTAGAGCTTGGCGCGATGTTGAATGATTTGGGCGTCACGGCATACCGGAGCGAGAACGCGAAAGACTGGGGAACGTGGTACACGGACGGCGGCGTTTTATTGTTTGATAAATACAAGCGTTATATTTATCATGACGGCGGAATCGCCGGACAGGATGAGGTTCCCGCTATTTTACAAAAAGGTGAGCTTGTGATTCCCAAAAATCTGGTCTCCACAGTGATGGATACGATGACGACGGTTTCAAAATTACAGTCCGCTATGGCGTTCACGCCGCGAAATATCGGCGCGTCGCTGATACGGGCGTTTGATTTCGCGGGAAATAAGACCGTGAATAACGTGACGAATAATAACTCGTCGGCGCCGGTTCAAATTACGTTTGGAGATACGGTGATTCACGGCGCGAACGGCGATTCTTTAAGCGAATATCGCCGGGTTACGGAAAATCTCGCCGACGATTTATTCAAGCGTTTAAATATTAGAAGATAATAAAGTAATAAAATAATAAAAGAAAAATCAAGAAAATATCATGACGCGTCACGGCTGTTTTGATTGCGGCGCGTCATGATGTTTTA
>CAJOFP010000061.1 GCA_905233795.1 uncultured Oscillibacter sp.
CATGATTCATTCTCCTGTTCCGTTTAAAATTTAATTTACTATAAATGAGCAAATTTGTGAAAATGCACAAAATCAAGCGACAAGAGACAGCACATGATCCAAAGAGATATGAGCGTAGCCGCATTGATAGATAAATGTTATGCGCTCTGAACGGATGGTTCGTTGAAAAAAAGCGTATCCGTCCTCAAAAGACAGAGGCGTGTCCGAACCCATACAGCAGATGAAATGAGCCAGTGACATGAGGAGCCAGAAACGCTGAATCCCCGTGGAAGAGCGAATCTGATATTTGTCAAAAGCCAGTCTCTGTTTGGCGTGACGGAAGAAGACCTCGATTTTCCATCTGAAAGCGTAACGGTTCAGAATATCCGCGGGGGAAAGAGAAGTATCCGTACAGAGAAACGCTCTCAACGCGGAGGCTTCGCCAAAGGATTCTCGCGCGTAACAGATCAGAATCACAGCCTCGCCGATTCCGTCTATCCGAACCTTGCGGGAATAGACAAAGAATTGTCTTTTGCCGACTGTGACGAGGTCGGCGTTGAGTCCCGCGAAGTGAAGGGAATGAGCCAGCTGTCTGATTTGCAATTTACAGCCTTCGCAAGTAACCAAACGGTTGGATTTGACGGCTCCAATGGTGTGGAATCCTTTGTCACGAAAAGCCGTTGCGATTTTGGCGCAGGCGTACCAGCTATCGCACAAAAAATACGAAAGAACCGGCGCGTGAGGCAATTCCGAGGCGATTTCCCGCGCGATTTGAATCTTGGATTTTGTTTTATCGTACAGAACCATCGCGTAATTGAGCGTAATGCCGTTACAGGAAAGCATGACGCCCACCGCCTGATGTCCGTAATCTTTCCGCCTCTTCAGATGCGAGTAATGGAAGTACGCGTCCTCAATCGGATGAGAAGCCTGTGACAGGGGCTTTGTTTTCGATGCGACCGTATCGTCCACAAGACAGAGAATCGGCTGACCTGACCGGACCGCTTCGGCGTAAATGATTTGAATCACCGCTTTTTTCAGACGGCGTTCCAGTTCCGCGCTGTCCCACTTTCCCTTGTTGAGAAAATGCGCGACGGTTGTTCTGTGGCAGGGGCTGACTTCGGCGAACTGAACCGTCTTGCCTTTATATCCGTACAGAAAAACCGAAATCAAAACAGCGAAAATATGTTTCATCACAGTGCGCGTGAAATTTTCGCAAAGATTATATTTCAATAAGGTCTTGCAAATTGACGCCGATTCATATATACTGCTTACCATAGGACATGATCCTTTCCGTGTGGTATTTTGTTGGTTGGCATAAGCAGTATACCACATTCCGGGATGATGTCCTATTTTTTGTGCATTTTTTCAGATTTGCTCATTCATAGTTAATTTAATTTAAAATCCCGGAAGCGCCGCCTTTTCCGCCGTGAACATTTTTAAATTCAGCGCGGATATAGCGGGCGTGTATTTCTCGCCGGGATCGGATGTGATATGAAATATCTCGTCGCTCGTATTGTCCCGATAGTAATCGCCGAAAGAGACGGGCGCGTCCTGTGGGACAAGAATCGTATAAACGCTGGTCAGACCGTCTTTCTCGGCGATACGCGCTTTCATGGAACGGTCCGGCGCGGGATACGTTTTGAACGCCGCGCCGTCCGTCCACGCGGCGACAGCGCCGCCCTCGCCGTCCGGCGTAGCGCTTTTTATCAGCAATACGCATTCATGCGCCATGCTTTCCATCATGGGAGACAAAGCCATATCCCGCGCCGTCCTTTCATAAATTTTAATATTTCCGCCAACGGTTCAGACTGTCACGGAAAACGGACCGCCAGTCCGTGACGCCGTTGGACGTTCCGGACGCGCCGCCGCTTGATTTGGTGTAACTGTACCCGGAGAACGATTCCGACACGAACGGGGACAGCGCGGCCGCGCCGTAACTGTCTTTCCAGCTTTTCACGCTGTCCGCCAGCGCGAGTACGGCGCGGGGTATCGCCAGCGTCCAGACGGAGCCGGTGAACGCCTCGTCCGTCAGATTATCATCGTCCCGACCCGTCCGGTGCAGTCCGTCGTTGAACACGCTCCCGACAATCCGGTAATATTGACCGGGCTTTAAATAATCCGACGCGTTAATGAAAACGCCGTCCTGAATGATATAATCTCCGGGTATTATCTCAATCTTAAACCAGTTGTGACAGGTTTCCAGTATTTCCTGAAGCGTCAGGAGATCGACATCTCCCGACGCGTTATTTACATTTCCGCCGTCCGGCATGACGCCGCCTCCCGTCTCAAATTTTTATCAACCCAAAGAAAGCACTCTGGCAATGGGAATCGCTCTGTGGTCAAGATATTGCGTAACGGATCCGCCGCTTTTCACAAGCTCCCAGTTATCGCCGTCAGACAGTTCGTCGTTTTCCGGGGACGAAGTCTCCATATTCGCTTTCGTGAAGCTGATGCCATACGGCGCCCAGCATTTCCGCTGGCGTGTGTAAAGCATATCTTTGCCGCCGTATTTCGCCGGGTCGCGGGACATCTCATACGGGACTTTCACGCCGCAGTTGGTATACTCAATCGCGCCCGTTCCCAAAATATACGACGTGTACACCGTTTGCGTCGTCGCTTCCGCGCCCTCGCCGACCGTGACTTCCTCAACCGGCATGGAATCGTCAACCAGTAACATTTTGCCGCTGAGCGTGCGCAGACCGGTATCCCGCTCCACGCCGTTCTCCGTCACTTTCACACGCGCCGTCGCGTTCGCGTTCTCCAAATGCGTCGCCACCGCGCTGTGACAGATCACAAGAGAGAAAATGCCTTTGTTATCCCCGCTCGCTTTCTGAACCGCCGTGTTAATCGTCGTTTCGTCCATATAGCCAAGCTGATAGCTTTGCACGGCGCGAATGTCAAGCGTATGCTGATTGACGAATTTTAAATTTTCAGTCCCCGTCATGGAGAACACGCCTTTGAGAATCGCCACAATCGTATCCTGATCCACTCCGGCCCAGTAACCGGCAAGCTGCTGGGCGACATTCTCCATAAAGTCCACGCCGCCCGTAATATCATATGAAAAGTCCCGCTCTTCCCACGATTGCGCGCGTCCGACGACAACGCGGGAGTGCATATACGTCGTCGTGCTACGGGTCGTAATATCCGTCACGCCGTCGTAATTCATCGGCGCGCCGTCAATCAGACCAAGTAACGGCGTACTGATATAATTGCCGCCGACTTCATCCCGCATACTCGCCGCCAAATCCTGCCGGGGACGAATCGCCCCGGATTCCAGAAGCCGCGTCAGCCGCAGATTCGGAACGCGGTCCACATACGCGCCGAAAACCTCGGCGTTAAAATTTTTGCTGTCAAAAGGCATGAATCGTCATCCTTTCCTGTCATGTCTGTTTTGCCTGTCCGAGATTGAACGCCTGATTATAATCAATTTCAAGTCCCGGATTCTCGTTCTTCGCTTTCATCATATCCGAAAGGCTCGTATACGCGGGCTTGTTGTCCGTACCGGCGGGCGGCGGATTGTGCGCGGGCGCGGTCTCCGTATGCGACACCAGCGGCGCGAACGTGGTATTGATTAAAACATCCAGCGCGGACGCGTCTTTGATTTTCCCGTCCTTGTCCAGTTCCAGACCGTCAATCCGCGCCGCGCAGCCCAGCATGGCGATTTCAAGCCCCGCGCCCGTGATGTTTTTCCCGGTTAAATACTCCCGGACAGCCGTTTCTTTCTTCGCTCTGACATCTTTGGCGGTATTCTCCGCCAACAGATTTTTATATTTATTCTCCCAGTCTCCGCCCTTGAGCGCGTCCAGCTCTTTCTGAACATCGCCCAGCTTCTCGGCGTCGGCTTTGAGATTGTCCCGCTCTTTCCGGGCGTCGTCGCGTTCTTTGATCGCCGCGTCACGCTCCTCTATAATCGCGTTTTTCGTCGTGTTATGCCGATCCATAATGCGCGTGACCGCGTTATCCATATGCTCCGCGTCAACCCCGGCTTCGGACAGGATTTCTCTCAGCCCCTTGTTTGTAAGCGCCATTTTATACACATTCCTTTCTTTCGGCGGCGTCGTTTCGCCGTTCATGCGTTGTAAAATCCGCCGCGTTTGGCGGTTCTTACCAGATTAAAATAAACTTGCGCGGGCCGGGCTTTGAACCCGGTTTAAACTCTGTTCCGCGCATATAAAAAGCCAATCCGCCCAAACAGACGGATTGACTTGAAATTGATTTGAAATTATTTTTATTTCAGCCCTCTAATTCGCTTCGGATAATTTTTCGATAATCCTCAAGATGATCCGCCACAGCGGGCTTGATAAACGGCTTCGGCTTATTCCCGCTGGTCGTGTGATAATTACCCTCCGCGTCCTGATACACCCACGGCGTTGGTCTGCCCCCGCCGCCTGTCGCGTGTATTCCCGTACCGAGTT
Source organism: uncultured Oscillibacter sp. (assembly GCA_905233795.1). Classification (GTDB taxonomy): domain Bacteria; phylum Bacillota; class Clostridia; order Oscillospirales; family Oscillospiraceae; genus Oscillibacter. The sequence goes on from CAJOFP010000061.1 coordinate 4,395, forward strand.
CCTGATAAATCGCGTATTCCTGATTCGTCCCGACGTAGACGGCGCGGCGCCCGTTGCCCTCTTCTTTTGGCGCGGTCCCGGAATACATGCCAAAGCCGACTGACCCCGCGTCTTTCGCTTTCGCGCTTTTTCGTTTGCCGGTCTTGGTTCGGTTACTGCCCTTGTCGGCGTGATAAGTCTGAATCGCCGCCGCCTGACCGTCAATCGCGTGCGTAATGCTGTTTCGCAACAGTCCCGTATCCACCGGCGCAAGCTGTTTCGCGTACTTTTCCGCTTGTTCTCCGCATTGTTCCAACGCCCTGAGTATGGCGGCTTCTAACTCTTCACCAATCTTGCCGCTGTTGTTTGTGATTGTGATTTCTATCCCATTCGCCATACGCGCCGGTCCTTTCGCGCAATATAAAACGCCAGACCCTACAGCCTGACGCTTGATTCAAGAAAATTATTCCGGTTCATAAATATAATCGTCAGATTCGCGCCGCGCCGCTTCCATAAAATTCATGTATTCCGCCAGCGTGTAAGTGACGCCGATTTCAACGCCTTTGCTTTTCAACAGCCGTTCCAGCGCCCGTCCGCTGTCCATAGACTGTTTCGCCTGATATACACAATCATCATAGGCGGACAGGATAAACCGTTCGCAATCTTCCCGGCTCGCTTCCGCGTATATAAAGCCGTTCTCATCCTCGCCGCATACCAGTTCGCCACGCAAAGCGCGTTTAATTCGCTCTTTGTCCAGATTGCGCGTCTGACCGAATGACAACCCGTTCCCGTATTCGCTCATGTTTTGTCCCCTTTATTATTCGCCGGTTTCAGTTTCACAACAAGGAACAAAGCCAAGCCGGAGCAGATTTTCATGAAGCTCTTTCAGAAGCGCGTTAATCCGCTCCAGCTTTTCAATGACTTCATCCGCGTTTTGCACGTTTATTTTCGCGTTAATATCGCACAAATCCATTATTTTACCTCCGGTTTCAGTTTCACAACAATCGTATCGCTCGCGGTGGTAATCAGATTGTCGGTTATAGTTTTTCATATTCGCCGGACATGATTCGCATTTAATCAGCCTCTCAATTTCTATAAATATCATGAAAATAAATAAGCGTACTCGTTTCGTAAAGCATCCAATGCCTTATGAAAGCGCATTTTTATTTGATAAATTTCGGCGCTTGCGGGATGATCCTGACCTCTCCATTCAGGATAATTCGCTAAAACCGCATTTTCCTCGTTATGAAACCGCTCTCCTAATTCATGACATTTTTCCATATATTGAGTATAATCAGGATGATTTTTATTAATTTTTCTTTTTGCGTTCATAATTAAATACAACGATCAATTATTTTGCTTATAAATTATATCATAAAGTCTTTCCAGTTTTAATCCGGTTTCGTTAATCTCATCATTAGAATCCATGCCATAGTCCACAATGGCTCCGCCAAGTTCCGTTTCAAATTCTTCAAGATTATCTTTGGCAAGAATATCATCCAAAGTCGGCATATAAGGCTGTAATGACTTGATTTGTTCCGGTGTAATATGAATGTTCATGGCTCTACCTTCTTACTATGCCTCGGATTAGTCTGTATTAAATTCCCCGTATCTGGATTAACGCTGACATCGCAGGTGTATTCAAGAATATATTGATGACTTCCATTAGGACGCTTTTTAATTTCTGTTGGTGAAAGTATCGCTTTTTTCGCGTTCTCAATAGATACGCCGCTACGCCGTTGTTCGACTGAACCGATTATCCGAGAAATAAAATGCTTGGATTTCCCTGTGATTTGAATCCCGTCCGCTGTTATCAACCCTACTAATTTTTCATCAATTTCCCGGCTTGTATCCTGATAAAGGCTGAAATCCGCAAGTGCAGAAAGTTCACCGCTTTTGAGCGCTTTTATATAATCTTGATATTCATCCCAATTACCACTGTTATATTTCAAACTTTGGAATTTTGAGAATGTCTCAGGCACATTATCTCCAAATTCAGATTTATATTTTTCCCATAATTTTCTATCGGCGCTTTCGTTATTTTTCTTGACAATCTCTTTCGATGTTGTATCCCGACTGTTATTTCTGTACGATTTTTTAATCAGTTCCCATTCGTCGGGATTGTCGTATTTTAAATTCTGAAAATCCTTAAAATTTTTCGGAACGATTTTTCCCAGACGTTTTCTGTATTTTTCATGCTGTTCCCGATCCGCGCTCTCATTATGAACCTTTTTCAGCGCGTTGTCAACTGTTTTTTCACCGTGTTGGGCTTTCAGCGATTCCATCCAATCTTCGTATGTCGTGTAATCAATCACGACGGATTCCCCAGTTACGGGGTCGCGGGCGCGGCGTTGTCCGAGACTTAAATTCTGCGGCAAATCCGTAACCAGCGTACAGCGGCAGTTATACACCAGACGCGGCGCGGCTTCCGGGTCTCCCGGATAGCGTATTTTTAAACCGCTGACCTCAAACGGCGCGTCAATCTCCTGAACCTGTCCGTCCAAAATCTGATGTTCATGCCGCGTCCGACCGTCCAGCGTGGAAAGCCATTGTTTTTTATTTTGGATTCCCATTTCTTGCGCCGCGTGAAAAGCGTCCATGCGTCCGGCGTTCTGCGCCGCCGTGACGCCGGTCCGCGCCGCCCGTAACGCGCTGGTCCGGCTCATCGTCTCCATACGCTCTTGAAGCGCGTCCGCGATTTTACCGACGCCAAGCCCCTGTAAGGCCAGAGAAAAAGCATTTGGAATCATGAAAAAGGGTGGAAATATTCTGAAAAATATGATAAAATAAGGGCATGAAAGTTGAAGAATTGAAAAAGGCCCTGAGAAGGGTCAAAGACCCGCGGCGGACGGAATGCGGAAATATCCGCCATAAGCTGGAAGATATTCTGATTATCGGACTGTGTACGATTGTGTGCAACGGAGAAGATTTCGAGGACATGGAGGAGTTCGGGAAGGAACGGGAGGAATATCTGAGGAAATTCCTTGAGTTGCCGCATGGGATACCGGACAGCGATACGTTCCGGCGCGTGTTTGAGCGGGTGAATCCGCAAGCTCTGGCGGAAGCGTTATACAGCTGGCTGAGTACGGTGAGACCGGAAAGGTTCGTGATTGCGGTTGACGGAAAGACGCAACGCGGAAGCGCGGATAAATGGCATAAAGCTTACCATGTGGTAAGCGCGTTCGTGGCGGAAAATCAGATGACGCTGGGCGAACTGGTCACGGATGAAAAATCAAACGAAATTACAGCTGTTCCGGAGCTGTTAAAGTTTCTGGACATAGAAAAGAGCGTGGTGACGGCGGACGCGATGAGCTGTCAGAGTGACATTGTAAAGACGATTGTGAAAGGGAAAGCGGATTATGTGATCGCGGCGAAAAGGAATCAGCCCGGATTGTATAAATTTATCAAGGAGAAATTTCATGAATTATCCGGGAAAACGGGGGAATTCATCACTTCCGAGCGGCGTCGGAGTCAGGACGAGAAACGGGCGTATTCTCTTATAACGGATTTGTCCGCCCTTCCCAAACCGGAGAGATGGTCCGGCTTAAAAGCGGTCGGACGGGTTGTGACAACGATTCAAAAAGGAGCGACCGTCCGTATTCAAACGCGTTATTATATCTCTTCCCTCACGGATACGAAACGCTTCGCCGAAGCTGTACGCAAACACTGGTCGATTGAGAATCAGCTTCACTGGTATCTCGACGTGATTTTTCATGAGGATGATTCCCGCGCCAAAAAGAACAACTCCCCGTTAAATCTCAACGTCCTGAGAAAGACGGCTCTGTCTCTTTGTCGAAATTGCAAAGACGAAAAGCTCCGCAAATCCAGTATACAAAAAAGACGTTATCGCGCTTCTATGAATCCCGCGCTTCTTTCACTCATTCTGTTTGGCGAAGTATGATTCTTCCTTTTACACGATTTCATCATGTCATAACGCCGCAACAATAACCTCATGGATACCTGAATCAAAACGCCTCTTTTTCATGGGGGTTTATTCTTGCGCTTTTTTTCAAATGCTCTTTCTCTGGACTGGAGAGCGTGGCGATGGCGAAAAAAACATCCAAAGTATTCTATCAGTATCACATATGCGTTAAGTTAAGAAAGAGAGAAGAGGCGGAGGGTGCGTTTACGTTTGGAATCGGCGCAGGCTTGACAAAGGCG
>CAJOFP010000062.1 GCA_905233795.1 uncultured Oscillibacter sp.
ACCGACGCCCGCGAAGCCGAACGAACCCGGCGTCACACATAAACCGGATGGTATGGAAAACGCGGACGCGTCCGGAACGGTAAACGCCCGGAAATCAAACGCCGGAAGCGGTGGCGATGAAAATAATAATCAGCTTGAAAATATCGGCTATGCCGGACCAAGTGATGAAAATCGTGATGATATTATATATGACTTGAACGAATCGGCGCGGAAGTCCGAAGAAGATTTGGCGAAATTACTGGAACGCGTGACTGTCAGCGCGGAGACGATGGATTCCGTCTCATTCGGCGATATTGAATCAAAAATGCGTTCGCAAAATTTCCAGATTCTCAGTTTTCAAGCGACGATTGATTATCTCAAAACAATGGATTATCAGAAACTCACGGATGATATGCGCAAGCAGTTGAACGCGCTCGCGGAAGGACAGGCGGCCATGATGGATTTGAGCAAAATCACGGGTCAATCCGTCTCGGATTCGTATGCCTATAATCAATTAACACAGGGCTATAACGCTTTGCGTTCGCAATATGATAATTTAAAAGACGGCGATATGCAGCGCGATAACTTGACGACGATTCAACAATTACAGTCTTTACAGGATCAGATTGTCACGGGCGGACAGACGCTGTATATCACTCTTGTCGGTATGGAAACCCGCAAAGACGCGTTAAATCGTCAGATCGCCGCCATGAACCGCGTCGTCGAGACGATGGAACTGCAATATCAGCAGGGAAGCGTTTCAGCTATACAGTTGCAGCAATACCGGGCGCAGCGTTCGAGTTTAATCAGCGGCGCCGAAACGCTGAATATGACAATTCGGACTATGAAAATGCAATTAGAAAACATGATGGGCGACTGTGACGGCGGAGCAGATTTCTTCCATGAATGTGGAACAGGATTTGCAATCGGCCATGTCACGCGCTTATGAACTGCGCGCCGCCGCGAAAACGCTGGAACAACAGGAGGAGACATTTGAGGACGCCGCCCGCGCCGTAAATTATAGAGAAACGAAAGAAAGTTATAAACAGGCCGAAGCCGTTTGGAACGCCGCCAAAAATACTTATAACTCGACGCTGCGAAATTATGAACTGCGTTTCCGGACTTTATATGAACAGGTTCATGATTATTATCAGGTCTGGGACGCGTCCCGCACGGCTCTGGCCGCGCAGGAATCAAGTTATCAGGCGGCGGAATTGCGTTACAATCAGGGCAATCTCCCACAAAACGCGCTTTTGGACGCCCGCGACACGCTTGACACGGCGAAAGAAACGCTTGCCGGGAACGCGAATGATCTTTTCTCGGCCTATAATTCTTATCGCTGGGCGGTTCAGACAGGCGGGAATTTACCGTGCGTTTTGATTTTAAAAATTTTAAATTTATAAAACAGCGCGTCGGCGCGGGATTGATGGCTTGCGTGTTGTTACTGGTTCTGTCCGGGTGCGGCGGCGCGAATCGCAACGGCGCGAATAATAACGCGGACGACGATTTGAGCGACGCGCCGGACACGGGCGGCGTGGCGGTACGCGTCGCGTCGGTGGACGCGGAAAATATTTCAACTGACAATAAAGTCTCCGGGACGCTGGCCGCCGAAGATGAGGCTACTATTATGGTCGCTGTTTCGGCGCGCTGTACAAATGTATATGTCAAAGCCGGCGAGACAGTCCGGCGCGGGCAGATATTATGCAAATTGGATTTGGGCAGTACGCTTTCCCAATACAGCGCGGCGCGTATCAGTTATGATTCGGCGCTGCAAAGCTATAACGATCAAGTCGCGCTTTTAGATTTGCAGGTCGCTATGGCTAAAGAAGATGTCGCGTCGGTGGATGGGCAGATTTCCGTCACGAAAGATCAGATTAAAATCGCCGAAAGTCAGGTCTCCGTTCTGGAACAGCAAATCTCCATGGCGGAAAAACAAATCCCCGTCGCGCAAAAACAAGTTGATATGGCGGAAAAACAAATCCCGATTGCGCAAAAACAGGCGGAAATGGCGGAAAAACAAATCCCCATGACGGAACAGCAAATCGCTTATTTAGAAAGCCAATTAGATGTATTAAATACGCAGATTAAGCAATCCGAAAAGGCCGTCAGCGATACGGAGGCGTTATTGGCAATCGGCGCGGCGTCCCAGTCGGATTTGGACAACGTCAAATTGGCGCTGGATAATTTGAAAGTCAATAAATTATCGTTGGAATATAATCTTGAACAGGTGAGATTATCTCTGGATAACGCGCAAATTACGTTAGATAACGCGTCACTTGCGCTTGACAGCGCGCAAATCGCGCTGGATAACGCCAAAACGAATTTAGATAATTCCAAAATCAATCGGGACAACGCGAAATTGGGACTGGAACAGCAGAAAGCGGCGATTGAGTCCAGTAAATTTCAATTAACGCAACAGGAATTATCGCGTGAAAAGGCGCAAATCGCGTTGCGCCAGCAGGAAAGCAATCGTAACGCGACGGTCGCCCAGCTGGATGTCGGCATTGAGAGCGCCCGTTCCAACGTACAGCAGTTAAGCAATGTTTTAGAAGACGTGGACGAAAACGGCAATGTCATCGCGCCGATCAGCGGCGTTTTGACGGCGTTCAACGCGTCTGAAAATAATTATATCCCGACGACAATGGCGTTGGCCGTGATTGACGGCGAAGATGAGATGAAAATTACGGTTTCCGTATCTGAAGCGCTGGTGCCGAAATTAAACGTCGGCGACATGACGGAAGTTTATATCAGCTCTGTCAACCGCGATTTTGAGGCGGAAATCCGGTCGATTGAACGCGCCGCGAATCAGCAGAGATTATATACAATCACTTTATCCGTCCCGCGTGACGTTACTGAAGGCTTAATGGCGGGCATGTCGGCGGATGTGACGTTCCACATGGACCGCGTGGATCACGCGATTGTCGTGCCGTCCGAGGCGATTTTGACGAACGGCGCGACGCAATATGTATTTATCGTGGAAGGCGGATTGGCGCGTTATGTCGAAGTCACGACGGGATTGACCGGAACCGGCGTCACGGAAATTTTATCGGGATTGAACGGCGGCGAATGGCTGATTACCGTTGGGCAGTCTTATGTCCGGGACGGCGATCCGGTGCGCGTTGTCGGCGGGAATGTATAAGTCAGGAATATAAATTATGAGCATCGCTAAATTTTGTATCCGCCATAAAGTGACGACGATTCTGGCGGTTATCATGATCTTAATTTTCGGCGCGGCATTCGCCACGCGCTTGCAAATGTCGTTGCTTCCCGATATGGAAGCGCCGATGGCCGTCGTCATGTGCTATTATACCGGCGCGAATCCGACGGATATTGAAGAGCTTGTCACGCGTCCGCTGGAAAGCGCGATTATGTCCGTATCGGGCGTAAAAGAAGTCTCTTCCACGTCGTCAGACGGTTCCAGCGTATTGCAAGTCACTTATGTGGACGGCACAAATCTGGACATCGCCGCGACAAAACTGCGTGAACAGTTCGACATGGTATCGCTCCCGGACGACGCCACGGATCCGATTATATTAAATATTAATATCAGCGATTTAATGCCCACGGCTGTGATCGCCTTGCAGGGCGATGATTTGAACCGCTTGCAGACGCTGGCGGAAGATGTAATCACGCCCGCGCTGGAACGGATTGACGGAATCGCGTCCGTTACGATATACGGCGGCACGGAACAGGAAATCACGGTCAAATTAGACCCCGCCCGCGCACAGCGTTATAATCTGACAAATAATTATTTAACGCAATTTTTATCGGCTGAGAATTTATTATATCCCGGCGGGGAAGTGCACAACGGCTCCAAGACTTTGACGGTCTCCACAGACGCGAAATATACTTCCGTCGATGACGTGAGAAACACGCTGATTACGTTGCAGACCGGCGGGACGATTCGATTGGGCGAAGTGGCGGATATTGAGATAGAATATAAAGATCAGGATACTATAGCGAAAATGAGCGGCCATGAATGCGTGATGTTAATGGTCTCAAAACAATCCGGCGCGAATGAGGCCGGAGCCGCCGAGGCTGTCGAAAATCGTTTGATTGATCTCAAAGCCGAAAACCCGGACATGGAATATTATATCGCGTACAGCGCGGCGGATTATATCAATCAGGCCGTCAGTTCCGCCATACAAAATATTATATTGGGCGTCGCGCTGGCCGCTATCGTCGTATTTTTGTTTCTGCGCCGTTTCGGCCCGACGTTTACCATCGCAATATCCATGCCCGTATGTATTCTGACAGTTTTCGTCTTAATGAACGTGTTTGATCTGACGCTGAACATGATGAGTTTAGGCGGAATCGCTATGGGCGTCGGCATGATCGTCGATAACTCGATTGTCGTATTGGAAAATATTTATCGTTACGCTTCCGAAGGTAATGACAGAATGACTTCCTGCGTGGAGGGAACCCGCGAAGTCACAACTTCAGTTATCGCGTCTACTCTTACTACAGTCGCCGTGTTTTTGCCGCTGGGTTTGACCGGCGGCACGGCGGGCATGATGTTTAAAGACTTCTGTCTGACTATCGCGTTTTTGATTTTATCTTCTTTGATTATCGCTTTGACATGGGTGCCGTTGTTATGCTATCTCATGCTGGACAACGCGAAAGCGCGACAACCAAAATTTGACGCGACGCGGCGTCCCGGTCTGTTCGGACGCTTGACGTTAAAAATTTATAACGGTTATGTCGGCCTGTTGGGATTTTTTGTCCGGCATTTGTTTATCGGCATGGCTGTCTGCGCCGCTATGGTCGTTATATTTATTATGGCGCTGTCTAATACAAATATGGTCTTAACGCCCGAAATGGATCAGGGCGAAGTCAATATCAGCGTATCGCTCCCGATTGGCTCCAGTACGGACGAAACGATTGCGATTGCCGAACAGATTGTCGCAATCGTGGAACAGGAAGTCCCGGAGATTGAGAATTGCTATTACATGGTATCCGGCGGAAGCGGCATGTCGTCTATGATGTCATCTGGAGATATTACCGTGGGATTAAATTTAATCGACAAGGCGGAACGCCAACGAAGCGCGAAACAAATCGGCGATGATTTGAAAGACGCCACGCGAAATGTCGCCGGATGTGAAATCTCGATCTCGACATCTCAAATGAGTATGTCAAGCGGCAGTGAAATCCAGATTGATATTACAGGCGAAAATTATGAAACGCTGGCGTTATTGGCGGATGATTTAGTCCGGCAGGTCGGCGCGCTCCCGGACGCCTCGGACGTTACCAGCAGCGTATCGGAACGCGTTCCCCAAGTTGAAATTAAAATGAATCGGCAGACGGCGTCCCAATACGGTCTGACGGCGGCGCAGGTCGGGGCGGCGGTTCGCGCCGAATTGACCGGCGTGACGGCGACAAAAGTCACGATTGACAACACGGAACTGGATGTCGTGATCAAAGGCGACGGCGCGGCGGCGCAAAGTCTGGACGCTTTGCGATCCATGCCGATTACAACCGCGCTGGGCGGGACTGTCACACTGTCCGCCGTGGCGAACGTGAATATTATACAGGCGCCGCAAAGTATCGCCCGTGATAACCAGTCCCGGCAAGTCAGCGTGACAGGCAATACCAAAAGCGGCGATACCATGACTATGACGGCGCAAATACACGAGATTTTAGATTCTTATTCGTTCCCACAGGGTTACAGTGCGGAAACAGCCGGTTCTTACGAAGATATGATGGAAAATTTCGGCGATTTGGGGCTTGCCCTTTTAGTCGCGCTCGGTCTTGTCTATTTCGTACTGGCCGCGCAGTTTGAATCGTTTTTAATGCCCGTTATCGTCATGTTAATTCTGCCCGTGGCATTCTCCGGCGCTTTATTCGCGCTTCCCCTGACCGGAAAAGATATTTCCATGATCTCTATCGTATCTTTAATCATGCTCGCCGGAACCGTCGTCAACAGTTCGATTATCTTAGTGGATTATATTAATATTCGCCGTTCCGAGGGCGAAAACCGGGAAGACGCGATTTTACACGCCTGTCCGCTCCGTGTGCGTCCCGTCCTCATGACGACGTTGACAACCGTGCTCGCTATGGTTCCTATGGCGATAGGCTGGGGCAATACAAACGAAATGATGAGCGATATGGGCGTTACCATGATCAGCGGCATGGTTATTTCCACCATCGTGACGTTAATTTTCACGCCCGTTTTCTACTCCGTGATTGACAATATCCCGAATCTTTTCCGGCGTAAACGCAAAAATAAAAATCAATATCAATATCAAGAGCCGGAACTTTCCCCCGCGCCGTAAAATCAAAAAATAATAAAAAAATAAAAAATAAAAAAATATACAGGAACGCGGCCCCCCAACATCGAAAGGAGTAAACTCCCAAGGGGCCGCGTTCCTGTTTTATCAGCCGGACGGCGAATTTTTACGCTTATTTCACGCGTTTTTTCACATCGTCCGGCGCGTCACGGACGAGTTTCCCAACCCCATCCGGGAGACGCCTTCAAAATAAGAAAAAGAATCAATAATCCATATGCGCCGCGCC
>CAJOFP010000063.1 GCA_905233795.1 uncultured Oscillibacter sp.
ATATCATCCGCCTGAACAACAGCCCCTATGCCCTGTGGGTTGACGGCGAGGGAAGCAATAACGTCTCCGATTACGCCCTGCTCATGTCCACGACGAAAGAATTTGACGGCACCATGCGCGCCAGCCTCCTGTTCTCCGACGGCACCCGCCGCACGGTTGACGTGTACGACGACGAAATCAAACCCGTTCCCAACGCCACTTATCCGGGCGACGCTCTCGGCACCGGTTATGTCATCGTAACCGCGACCGAACGCAATGACGGCACTTATCGTATCAACACCCTGCGCGAGGGCGGCGGCGGCGACCGCGGCTTCAGCGTCAGCAATGTCACCGTCAGCGGCAACGCCGTGCGCGGCCTCACGGACGCCAACGGCAGAACCCTCTCCCCCGATTCCAGCACGAATTTCGTGGTTCGCGTCAACGGCAGTTGGAGAACTTATACCGGTTATCGTAACCTGCCCACCGTCAGCGCCCCGACCCCCGCGTTCACGTTCTATGACGACACGGACGTGAAACTGGTATTCATTACCGATCAGGCCAATGTCCGCGTCACCAGCAAAGAAGTCACTTTCATCGCCGGTAACTCCGGAAGCAACGTCCAAGTGGACGGCGACGACCGTTACCGCGTGTTCAACGCCGTTGTCGACAATCGCATTACCGAAGTCCTGATTGAAATCGGCCCCGGCGATACCACGCTTTATATCGACGGCACGAACAATTCTTTCAACCCGGATTCCGCGAATATCGTTTGCGGCGTACCGCAGAACTTCGTGACCAACAGCAGAGACAAAGTCGTCGGCGGCGGCGATGAGGCCATGCACAGCATCATCGTCAACAGCACTTCTTCCGATACGGACGAAATGATCGACGAGGGCGCGTACAACAGCGCCACCCTCCGCGTCGAACGCGCCCACGGCTATGACGTGCAAAACGACGAGGAAATCAAAGTCAATACCCACACTTATACCGATACGGCGGGCGTGGTTCACAACGATCCCGACGGCGGCAAGGGCTTTGAATACACTTGGTATGTCGCCAATGACGCCCATGTCTACTTCGTGGACGACGACGGCAACATCGAGCGCACAGACCTCGGCGCCCTCGGCTCCAGCAATGACGCTTGGCTGTTCTACACGGTCGACATCAGCGAAAACGAAATCACCAACCTGTTCGTGGTTGACGTTGACGACTGATCGCAAGCCAGTTTAAAATTTGACGCCTGAACGCGTCCGCCCCCCGGAGAAATCCGGGGGGCTTTTTTTTGGATGAGTTTGGATGGGATTTGTAACAGGATTGTAATATTATTATGAAACTGTAATAAACTTGTAATAATCGGAAAACGCGGGAAAACAGGGAAAAAAACGCCGGAAAAATAAAAAACGGAATCCGCCGGGATAGCGGAATAAGGCGCCGGATTTGATTCTTTTGTTACTGTTTTGTCACTTTTCGGGGATAATTTGTAAAGATTTAAAAAGATTAAAAAAAGCGGTCTTGGGATAAAAAAGACGGAAAACCGCCGAAATTCAATCGGACGGGCGGTTCTTGACAAAAAGAAAGAAAGAGCGTATATTATAGACAGTCTTTGAAACGGTAACAAAAGTAACAAAGTTGTTTCCGGCGGCTGTGATTTGAATTTTATGAAATGATTGATTTATTTATTTTTAATCCGGCTGTCGGAGGGAACAACAGGAGGTATAAAATTATTATGAAAGAAAACATGACGACGGAAAAACGTGAACAACGCGAAAACAAGCGCGGGAATGCGCGTAAAAACCGGCTTTCATGGCTGCATCATATTGTAACGCTTGTGGCCGTATTTATGATGGCGTATTGCGCTTTCAATGTCACGGGCTGGGCGGACGCGTTATATGATCTGGCGGGAAGCGGCGAAGTCGTGATGATATTAAATCAGGACGGCATGATACAGGATTTGCCGGCGGGCCGCGTCTATGAGATTCAGGACGGCAATTCGCGTGAAATCGCGGTACAGGCCGGACAGAAAGTCGTGATCCGTCAGAACGACGCGATTTTGGAGACGGAATCCCGCGGCGAGCGTCTGTCGGTTTTATTAGACCGTATGCAGGTTATGCGGGCGGAAAATGAGATGGTCGCCGTGGATTTGTCGGACCCGACGAAAGTCACGGTGATTATATCCGAAAGAATTGTCTGCTTAGAACGGGAACTGACCCCGGCTCTGTACGCGATTGAACGGCGGTTAAATCCCGAATTGCCGGAGGGCAAAGAACTGGTTGTCCAAGAGGGACAGGACGGCGCGCATATATGCGTATATGAAACGGTCTGGATGAACGGCGAACGCGTTGAGAAAAATTTAATCCAAGAAGTTGAGGACACGTCCATTCCGCGCATTATTGAATACGGCGGCGCGGTGATTACGCCGGTGGAAACGGCTGTCCCGACGCCCTCCCCCACGCCGACGCCCGATCCGGTGGTCGAGACGATTTTAAACGATTCTTACGCGAACGGCGCCGAAGCGGATATATACGGGCCGTATTATGAAAATAACGATCCCAGTCTGCCGATGGATAAACTGGTGGACGTGCGCAACAACGGCGACGGAAGCGGCGTGCTGGTTTTCGCGTCGGGCCGGACGGCGAGATTTAAAGGCATTAAAAGCATGAGCGCGACGGCGTATAACAAAGACGAGCCGAAAGTCGGCACGATTACCGCCAGCGGGACTACAGTTCATAAAGGCGTCGTGGCCGTTGACCGGAAAGTGATTCCCCTTGGAACGCGTTTATATGTCGTGGCGAAAGGCTATGAGTACGGCTATTCGGTCGCGGAAGATACGGGCGTTTTCGGCAATACGATTGATTTGTATTTTGAGAGCTATCGCGGTATGCAGGAATTTGGCCGCCGCGCCGCCACGGTGTATATTTTAGAGTAATAAAAAAATAATAAAATAAATAATAATAAACTCCCCGGCTGTCGCGTGAGACGCGCCGGGGAGTTTTGATTTTTTTTATAATATTATAAAATTTTAATATTTTTATAACGCCGGATATGCTAATATAATATTTATATTTATATTTATCATGAAATTTAAATAAATTTTATATTTTATAGAGGGGTGAATGGAATATATGCGGAAAATACGGACAGGCGTTTTGATTGTAACGCTTCTTGTGATGATTCTGACGGCGGTTCCGGCTGTTTTGGCGTCGGGCGGCGATATGACAGGCGCGGCGGATAAAATAGCGGCGCCGTTCGACGGGTATCTGGTGAAACTGGACGGCGACGCGGCGCGGCTGTTTTCGGCGGATGAGGATGAGAATTTGACGGCAATCGCGCCGGATGTGTATCTCGCGGAGGATTTGGAAGCCGCGGAGCGTCTGGAAAGTCTGGGCGTCGTGTCGTACATGGAGCCGAATTATATTATTTTACTGGAAGACCCGGAAGAGAATCCGGGAGAAAACCCGGAAGAGAATCCGGGGGAAAACCCGGAAGAGAATCCGGGGGAAAACCCGGAAGAGAATCCGGGGGAAAACCCGGAAGAGAATCCGGGAGAAAACCCGGAAGAAAATCCGGGAGAAAACCCGGAGGAAGACCCGGAAGAAAATCCGGGGGAAGATGAGAACGAAAATTTAGAGGATGAGGATTGGGAAGAAACGCCGTGGTATTTTGATATGCTGAATATGGATTACGCGGAAAAATATAAAATTACCGGAAAGGGCGTCCGAATCGGCGTGATTGATTCGGGGATTAATTTTGATCACGAGGAATTTGTCGGCGCGAAGATTTTAGAGGGGAAAAATTATATCAATGAGGACGAGCCGCCGACGGATACGGTGGGACACGGGACTTTTATAGGCGGTTTAATCGCGGCGCAAGCGGGGAATCGCGTGGGCATGAAAGGACTGGCCCCGGACGCGGAAATCGTGCCGTTAAAATGCTTTGACGCCAAAAAAGGCGCGGTCGCGGGCATTGTCAAAGGCGTATATGACAGCGTGGATGTCTGGAACTGTCAGGTATTGAATTTAAGTTTCTCGATTGATTATGATTCAAAAATTTTACGCGAAGCGATTGAACACGCGCTGGAATCCGGTGTGATTGTCATCGCGGCGGCGGGGAATTTATCGGCGGGGACGGCGCATAAAGACGGCGGCGATCCGTTGACTTATCCGGCGGCGTGGCCGGGCGTGATCGGCGTGGGCGCGGTGACAAAAGACTGGGTCGCCGCTTCTTATTCGTATCGCAATACGAGCGTATATATCAGCGCGCCGGGCAGCGGCTTATCGGCTCCGGCGTGTTACAGTCCGATCAGTTATATCACGGGCAGCGGGACATCTTACGCGGCGCCGATGGTGACGGCGGCGGCGGCGTTGGCTTTATCAATCAAGCCGGACTTGACGCCGGACGGGTTCGCCGCGCTTCTGTCCGATACGGCGACGGATTGCGGCGATCCGGGTTATGATATTATATACGGCGACGGGATTTTAAATATCGGCTGGCTGTTGGCGGCGGCGCGGCTGGACGTAACCGATCAGGCGCTGGCGATGTTCCACGCGATGGAAGCGCGGGAGATTTATCCGTCCGCGTTGCTGTTATGCGCCTATGACGAACAGGGCGCGTTTTTGTCTATGAAATCATTCGCAATCTCGCCGGACAGTTTATCGAAATTTAATTTCAATTTCAGTTTTTATTTAAAAACAAGCGAATACAGAGGCGTAAACCCGGCGGCATGGAAATTATTCGCGCTGGATATTGAAAATTATCAGCCGCTTTGGAAATCTTATCAGATACGGAAATAAAAATATAAAAAAATATAAAAAATATAAAAACAGTCAGGCGCGGGATTTTCAGCGCGTCCGGCTGTTTTTATATTTTATAAAATTTAAATTTAAATTTAATTATATTTAATTGCTTGTTTGATTTTGTCGGACATAGGCGCAGCCGCTTTCCCGGCAATGCTGGAGAAATTCTAAAATGCGATTATAAGTCTCGTTGCTGAGATCGTGTTCGACTTTACAGGCGTCTTTCGCGGCCTGTTGGGGCGATACGCCCAGAGACTCAAACAGTTTGGTCATGGTCTTATGGCGTCCGTAGATTCTGGACGCGATTTCCATGCCGCTTTCGTTGAGCGTGATAGAACCGTCCCCGGACATGGAAATATAACCGTTTTCCCGGAGTTTTTTCATGGCGATGCTGACGCTGGGTTTGGAATAGCCCAGACGGTTGACGATGTCGATAGAATGGACAGGCTGTCCGGTTTCCTCGTGGAGGGCGAGAATCGCCTCCAGATAATCTTCCGCCGATTCATGAATGATCATGATTTTATCGCCGCCCTTTCCTGATATTTGATCCATAGCGTTTATTATAATTATAATTTTTATAATAAATTTTTGTGCGAATTGAATAAATATAAAAAATAAAAAGG
>CAJOFP010000064.1:0-3168 GCA_905233795.1 uncultured Oscillibacter sp.
TTTTCTGCATTTCTTTGATCATGGCTTCGTCCTCTTCGCTGGCTTTCACGGACGAGACGCCAACGGAGACGATTTCAATGCCGCGCAAATCGCGCCATTTGGCGGACAAAGCGTTATTTAATACGTTTGCGAATTCCGTCGTATGTCCGGGCAGGGCGGAATAGCGTATGCCCATATCGGATATTTGGGCGAACGCGGGTTGTAAAGCCGTTAATAATTCGCTTTTTAACTGTCCGTCGATCTGATCGCGTTTATATTCTTCCGTGACGTTGCCGCAGACATTCGCGTAAAATAACATAGGATTGGATATATGATAGCTGTACTCGCCGAAACAGCGGATAGAAATATCTATATCAATTCCGGCGCGGGGATCGACGACGCGGAACGGAACGGGGCTGGGCGTGCCGTATTTATTCCCCGTGATTTCTTTTGTATTAAAATAATAAACGCGCTGATCTTTGGGCGCCTGTCCGCCGAACGCGATACGGGTTCCCATGGTTTTAAATATATCTTTAATGCCCTGTCCCAGACCGCCGGAGAAAATCGACGGCTCTGTGGACGCGTCGTAAACGAAATGCCCGGTTTCGGCGCATAATTCGACGACTTTTCCCTGTTCGACAATCATCATGCACTGTCCGTCGGCGACGGCGATGACAGACCCGGAGGAAATAATATTATCATCCCCGCGATTGGTCGAACGCTTCCCGGAACGCTTGTGACCTTTGACCGCCAACACGTCCGGCGGTATGGAATCGCAATAGAAAAATTCTTTGTACTGGTCCGCCAGCGTACCGGCGGCGGCGTTCAGCGCGGCCCGAATCAGTCCCATAATAATTCGCTCCTTTTTTATATAATAATTCATATATTTTTATTTTTAATATTATAATAAATTATAATAAATCCATTATAACAGATTCCCCCGTATCGCGCATGAATTTTTTATAAATAATATAAAATAATATAAAATAATATAAAAACTTCCCGTGGAAAATATAACAGGGAAGTTTAAATATAAATTTTATTTTTATTTTTTATTCGACGATTAAAGTTTTGCCGTCCATCTCGTCAGGACAGGCTAATCCCATAAGATCTAAAAGCGTCGGGGCGATGTCGGACAGGCGTCCGCCGGAACGCAGTTTACTGCCCGCGCCGCATAATAAAAACGGCACGGGATTGGTCGTCCCGTCGTGATCGCGTATCAAACGGGAATCGGATAAATTTAAAGATTCAGCCCCGCCGCAGCTGGCCGTGACAATGACGATGCCGCCCATTTTTAAAGCCGCGTCCGCGACGGCGCCTATACAGGCGTCTATTGTTTCCACGGCTTGCGTGACGCGTTCCGGGGAACCGGTTAAAATCGCTTCTTCACAATCAGGCAGACCCAAGATAATCAAATCATAAGCGCCGGATTCCATGCGCCGGATACACGCGGAGCCGATTTCGGACGCGGAAGAAAATTCGCTGATTCGATCTTCACCGGGGAAAATACCGGAGGCGCAGCCGTTTAAATAATAGCCGATTTCATCAAAGCGCGACGCTTTGGCGATACGGAGCTGAGTTAAGCCCAACGCGCTGAGATATTCGCCTATAGTATTGCGAATCACGGGATTAGGGAACGCGACGGACACGCCGGGGACTTGATAGTCTGAAAAAGAAACGCGGGTCAACGGGAAAATCTGACGGGTAAAAAGCTCAAAATCAGGATCGGCGAATGCCCGCGCCAGATTTTTTAAAGGCCGGAAGCTCCAGAAAATCAACGCGTCATGATCGGATATAGAGCAATCGGGCGCGCATATAACCGGCTCTAAATCCTCACAGACTTTTAAATCCGATAAAATATTGAAAATATTTTCAGAATTTAAATTTCTTTCGTCGGATTCGCCGTAGACCATGGCGTCATAGGCGGATTCCAGCGCGTCCACGTTGCCCGTGACGCGGGAAAGACCCATCAGAGTGGCGATTTTAATTTTTTCTTCGGCGTTTAACTCGTGAATATGCTCGGTTAAACGGCGCAGAAGCTCCCGGCATATCGCTAAACCGCGTTCGTCCCGGCCCTCTAAAATCAAATGCAAATAAATATGCTTTAAATTAAATTCGACGGCCATTTTTAATAAAGCGAACAAATGCCCGATATGAGAATAAGAACCCGTATCGGACAGGACGCCGATTAAATGCAAAGCCGAAGAATGCGTTAAACAGTCGTTCATGGCCTGTATTAACACAGGATTTTGATAGAAACTTCCGTCGGCGACGGCGCGGGAAATGCGCACGAGGTCCTGATAGACGATACGTCCCGCGCCGATGTTCATACATCCCGCGGCGGCGCGGCCCGGCTGTCCCGCCGGAAATCCGACATCGTTGCCGGACGCGGACAACGCGGTCAACGCGTATTCCCGTTGAAGCCGATCCAGACAGGGCGTTTTGGCGGCGCGAATCGCGTCAAATCGGGAATTATTGTTATTTTCGCCGTTTTCGCCGTTTGACGCGCCGTCCGACCGGCTGTTTGACGGGTGATCGCTCAGGCTTTCCGGATCGCCGGAAGCGAGACCGAAGCCGTCCATAATGACAAGAAGCGCAGGTGTTTTTTTCATCCGAACCCCCAAAAATTACGCGAACAGGATAAATTTTAGATAAATTTTAAATAAAATTATATAAAATTGCTATTTTCTGGATATTCCCATTTTTGGGTGAAAGGCCGCGAGGGAGATAAAATCCCACGCGGCCCGCCTTTTTT
The DNA here is from genome assembly GCA_905233795.1 of uncultured Oscillibacter sp. Classification (GTDB taxonomy): domain Bacteria; phylum Bacillota; class Clostridia; order Oscillospirales; family Oscillospiraceae; genus Oscillibacter. Next base: position 2,735 of record CAJOFP010000064.1, read on the forward strand.
GAAATATCCGGGGAATATTTTAATAAAATATAATTTTATTATTCGACGTTGGCGGCGTTGATAATTTCCAAGAACTGTTCCGGCTTCAGGGACGCGCCGCCGATTAATCCGCCGTCAATATCGGCTTGGGCGAGCAATTCGGCGGCGTTCTTGGGATTCATGGAGCCGCCGTATTGAATCGTAATGCCGCGGGCGACGCGGGCGCCGTATAATTCGCGGATGACGCCGCGGATATTGCGGCAGACTTCGGCGGCCTGTTCGGAAGTGGCGGTTTTGCCGGTGCCGATGGCCCAGATGGGTTCATAGGCGATGACGCAGCGGCGCAGTTTTTCCGCGCTGACGCCGTATAACGCGCCTTTGACCTGCATGGCGATCAGATCGTTTGTAATGCCGGTTTCGCGCTGTTCCAGACTTTCGCCGACGCAGATAATGGG
>CAJOFP010000064.1:3265-13160 GCA_905233795.1 uncultured Oscillibacter sp.
GTGAAAGCTCCGGAGGGTTCAAAATAGACGTTTTCCGCGCCTACGGCGATCCGCAGTTCTTTAAAGGCTTTGGAAGCCGTGGAGATATTGCAGGCGGGGACGCAGATGACGGGTTCGCACCATTTGACTTTGGGCATGATTTTTTTCATATCCTCGGCGAATTTCTTCGTCTCTGTGGCGGTCATATTCATTTTCCAGTTTCCGGCGATAATGGTCTTACGGTATCTGCGATTCATGCTATCAGTCTCCTTTTATGTTTCTTCTTCACGGAAGTTCACGGAAAACGCGTCGGCGCTTTCTGACGGCGGACGGCGGATTATAAAAATAAATTATAATAATATTATAATATTATTATATTAATAATAACATGATATGATTATGAATATTATATTATATTATTATATTCTTGATATTTATATATAATCAAGATTATAAAAATTATAAAATTATTATAAATTATTATAAAATAACGCGCCGACGCCTGAAATGGAAAAAGCGGGTTTATTTTATACGGAATCCGCCGGGATTGTCAAGTCTTTCACAAGATTTTTTAATATAAAATCCGGGGAAATTTCCTGTCGTTTTCTATCGCTTGCGCGTCATTTCCCCGGATTTTGATGAAAATAAATTTTTAAATCAAGATTTTAATAAATTTAAATAAAAGCGCGTATATTAAGCGTCTTGGAGGCAGGCGACGCCGGGCAGTTCTTTGCCTTCTAAAAATTCGAGAGACGCGCCGCCGCCCGTGGAGATATGCGTCATTTTATCGGCGTAGCCTAATTGCTCAACCGCCGCCGCGCTGTCGCCGCCGCCGATGATCGTGATCGCGTCGGTTTTGCTGAGGGCTTCAGCCACGGCTTTTGTGACTGTACCGGCGTCGGCCACGGCGTCACAATAGAGTTTGATTGTCTCCGGGCCGATGTCGAGACCCATCCAGCCGTCGGGGATTTCGCCGGCTTTCACGGTCTGGGAATCGGCGTTCGCGTCAAATTTATCGCCAATGACGGAATCGACGGGGAGTAAGAATTTCACGCCCTTGTCTTTCGCTTTCTGAACCATTTCTTTTGAATAATCCAGCCAGTCGGATTCTAAAAGCGAATTGCCCGCTTTGCCGCCCAGCGCGACGGAGAACGTGTAAGACATGCCGCCGCCGATAATAATCGTATCGGCGATTTCGAGTAAATTATTAATTACGCCGATTTTGGAAGAGACTTTCGCGCCGCCTAAAATAGCGACTAAAGGCCGTTTGGGATTGGCAATCGCGCCGCCGAGGAATTTCAATTCTTTTTCGATTAAAAATCCGGACACGGCGGGGAGATACGCCGACACGCCCGCGGTGGACGCGTGAGCGCGGTGGACGGAGCCGAACGCGTCGGACACGAAAACGCCGTCGGGACCGGCAAGCGCCGCCATTTTTTTCGCCAATTCGGGATCGTTTTTCGTTTCGCCCTTTTCAAATCTGGTATTTTCCAGTAACATAATCTGACCGGGCTGTAACGCGGCGGCTTTCGCTTGGGCGTCGGGGCCGGCGACATCGTCCGCCATGATTACTTCCTGATTTAACAGTTCGCCGAGGCGTTTGGCGACGGGCGACAGGGAGAATTTCGCCTCCGGGCCGTTCTTGGGTTTGCCGAGATGCGAACAGGCGATAATGGCCGCGCCGTTTTCCAGCAAATATTTGATCGTCGGCAGAGCGGCGACAATACGCTTGTCACTGGTAATTTCGCCGGTGGCCTTGTCCTGCGGGACGTTGAAATCACAGCGCAATAAAACTTTCTTGCCTTTGACATCCACGTCTTTGACGGTCTTTTTGTTGTAGTTCATGCAAATTCCTCCTGATTTTTTAAATTTTAAATATTCAGTGAAATCTATGAATACTGCACGGCGACCCATCGCCGGGGAATACGGGAAAAATATAAAAAATATAAAAATATTAAAAATTTTAAATTAATTTAAATTAAACCGGGGAAACCGGTCTGGCGCAGGGCTTCATAAGTTAAAATCGCCACGCTGTTGCTGAGATTTAAACTCCGGGCGTCGGAAATCATAGGCAATCTAATACAGCGATCCGGGAATTTCTCACGGAAAGCGGCGGGCAGTCCGGCGGTTTCTTTGCCGAAAAACAGCCATGAATCCGGCGTGAAACGCGCTTCAGTGTAAAATTTTCGGGCTTTTGTTGTGGACAGCCATAAATCTCGCGCCGCTTCGGGATGAATTTGAAAAAACGCGTCCAGATTTTGATAATCAAACACGTCCACAAGGCGCCAGTAGTCCAGACCGGCGCGTTTGACGGCGCGGTCGGAAATATCGAATCCGAGAGGCCGGATTAAATGCAAAGCGCTTCCGGTCGCGGCGCAGGTGCGGGCGATATTGCCGCAGTTCTGGGGGATTTCCGGCTCCACCAGCACGATATTGAGCATAGAATCATCCTCGGTAAGATAAAAATCAAGATAAAAAAATAAAATAAAAAAATATCATGAAAATAATATTTAAATATATTAAAATAAATATATTAAAATAATAAAAATAATGAAAAACGGACGCGCCGTTATTTTTATTTTAAACTATTCGGCGATGAAATTCAATATGGATTTGAAAAGATTTTTCCGTTTTTTATCTTTTTTTCCGGGATATGGCGGGAAGAAAAACGCGAATTTTTATGTTTTCCGTTGTCTCACACAAAAAATATGAAAATCCGGGCGAAGTTTTGGCGGATTTTCTAAAAATTTATTTCCCCGTAACGCTGGATTTTCCATAAAAATTTGTTATAATATAAAAGACGGATTTTTCGATTGCGAATATACGGCGGATATGAAATTATATTTAAAAATATTTTAAGAATATTTAACGAAATCTTAATGTTTGAATGGCTATAATCGCGTATTATAATAATTATATTATCAGGATAATAAATATTAAAATTAAAAATTTTCAGGATTTGGGATATAAAAATAAATAATATAAAAAATATAAAATTTGAATAAAAATCAAAATAATTTGCATATGATTTAATATAATTTAAATAATTGAGATAATTGAGATGATAACGCGAGTTGGAGCAAAACCAATCGCCCCATCCCTCTTACGCGGCGCGTATGGGGTGTTGATATATAGAAGTCGGATTGTCAATCAGGAGTTGAGGACCAAAGAAAGGGCGTTTGGATATGATTACACATGGAAGAGATATTAAAGTATTCGCGGGAAACTCAAATCCACGTCTGGCGCGTGAGATTTGCAGTTTAATCGGCATCAAACTGGGAGACGCGGAAGTCGGGACGTTTTCCGACGGGGAGATTTACGCGTCATTCTATGAGACGGTGCGCGGGAGCGATGTTTTCGTCCTGCAATCCACCTGTCAGCCGGGCAACAAGAATTTAATGGAACTGTTAATCATGATCGACGCGCTGAAACGCGCCTCCGCGAGCCGGGTGACGGCGGTCATTCCGTATTTCGGGTACGCCCGGCAGGATCGGAAAGCCAAGGCCCGCGATCCCATCACGGCGAAACTGGTCGCCAATATGATTACGAAAGCGGGCGCGGATCGGGTTTTGACAATGGATTTGCACGCGTCCCAGATTCAGGGATTTTTCGACATTCCCGTGGATAATCTGGCGGGGAATCCCATTTTCGTGGATTATTACTCGAAAAAATTCGGCGAGGACTGCGAAAATATGATGATCGTATCCCCGGACGTGGGCAGCGTCAGCCGGGCGCGGATATTCTCTCAGAAATTGCATACCAATCTTGCCATCGTGGACAAGCGGCGTCCCCGCGCCAATGAAAGCGAAGTCATGAACGTGATCGGCAATATCAAGGGCTATGACTGCATTCTTGTCGATGATCTGATTGATACGGGCGGTTCTTTGTGCAACGCGGCGAACGCGCTTGTAAAAGAAGGCGCGAGACGCATTTTCGCCTGCGCGTCGCATGGGGTTTTGTCCGGGCCGGCGCTGGAAAAATTAAATAACAGTCCCGTGGAGGAACTGGCGTTATTAGATACCATTCCGCCGGTGGATTCCAGCCGGTGCGGGAAATTGAAATATTTGCCGGTCGCGCCGATGTTCTCCGAGGCGATTGAGCGGACATATCAAGAAATTTCCATGTCTAAACTTTCTATGTAATTTATAATTTAAAATAATAATAAAAATTAAAAATAAAATAATAAATATAATTATATTAAAATCAGCCGGGGAAAGTAATTTTCTTTTCCCGGCTTTTTGCCGATTTTAAATATATATAAATATAATATTGGATTAGAGACGGGCGGCGTAAGCTGGATCATAGCGGGATTAGGCAATCCGGGTGTGAAATACGCGCACACAAGGCATAATATGGGATTTTTAACCGTGGATTTATTGGCGGAACGGGAAAAAGTGAAATTAAATAAAATTAAATTTAAATCGGCGTATAATAGATTTAATTTCGCGGGCGCGAATTGTCTGGTCATGAAGCCGCAGACTTATATGAATTTATCGGGGGAGGCGATAAGAGAAGCGGCGGGATTTTATCGCGTTCCCCCGGAGCGGATTTTAATTATTTATGATGATATTTCACTGCCCGTGGGAAAAATCCGGGTGCGTCCCAAGGGATCGGCGGGCGGACATAACGGGATTAAAAATATTATATCGCATTTGGGGACGCAGGATTTCCCAAGAATTAAAATCGGCACGGGCGCGCCGTCGGAGCCGTCAATGGCGGATCGGGAAATTTTAATCAAATCTTTTGAACGGGCGATTTTGGCGGCGGAATGCGTGATTCAATATGGCTGTCAGAAAGCCATGAATGATTTTAATTAATAATTTATAAATTATAATAATATAATATATAAAATTTTAATTTGTAATTATTGGCGGATATAATTGGAATAAAAATTGATATAAAAAGACGGGGAGCGGATTGTAAAATTTATATGGAAGCGTTTTTGAGACGGTTACGGACAATCCCGGAAATACGGGAATTGATAAATAGAATTGACGAGGGCGGATGTCCGGCGGCGATGACAGGTTTACAGCCGGTACAACGGGCCTGTATAGGCGCGGCGATAGCGTTGGACGCCGGACGCCCGGTTATATTTATCTGCGGCGGCGAACGGGAAGCGCGTCAACTCGCGGCGGATGTTCGGAATTTGACGGGCGAAAATCCCGTTTATTTACCGTCGCGGGAATGGCGGTTACATCCCGGCGCGACCGGTTCCAGAGAATGGGAACAGGCGCGTATAGCGGCGTTTCGGCGTATGCCGGAAAATAATAATAATAATAATAATCGGGATAGTAATAATAGTAAGAATAGTAATAATAACGGGGATAAAAATAATAAAAATTTAATAATAATCACGACGCCGGACGCGCTGATTGCCCGGACGATGCCAAAAGAATTATTATCGGCGTTATGTACGCGATTGGAGACGGGCGGCAAGGCGGATATGGACGTATTAACAAGGCGTTTGATTATATCGGGATATAGCCGATGTGAGGAAGTGGAGGGCGTTGGACAGTTCGCCCGGCGCGGCGGGATTCTGGATATATACGCGCCGGGACAGGATCAGCCGGTCAGACTGGAATTTTTTGACGATGAAATTGACTCGATGGGATTTTTTGATCCGGGGACGCAAAGAAGAATTAAAAATATAGATTTTATGGAAATACTGCCCGCGTCGGAGATATTGCCGTATTGCGCCGGATTGGATTTAACGGGAAAAAAGAAAGAGAATATAATAAATAATAATATAAATATAAATAATAAATTGCCGGAAATATTGGAAAAATTAGCGGGACGGAACGCGAAAAAGCGTGAAAAACTGGCGGAGAGATTAAAACAGGACGCGGAGAATTTACGCGGCGGATTAGAGCCGGGCGGCATGGATAGATATTTGGCGGCGATTTATCCGGGGGAATCTTCGGGCATGGATTATATGCCGGAGGATAGCATATTATTTTTATGCGAGAGCGGACGGGTTGAGGAACGAATAGAGGCGAGTATATCCCGGACGCGTCAGGATGTCGAGATTTTGCTGGAATCGGGACAGATGGCGGGCGAATACGCGAAATTACAGTTAAATCTTGACGAATTTCGGGAGAAATTACAGGATTTCCCGGTTATTATGATGGATTCGCTTCCGACTTCGAGATATTTAATCAAGCCGCGGGGATTGTTAAGTTTAAACGCCCGGCAGTTAAGCTCTTACGGCGGCAGTCTGGAAATGGCGGCGGCGGATTTGGCGCAGTATCGGGAAAGCGGCGTGGCGGCGCTGGTACTGTGTTCGTCGGAAACGCGCTGTATGAATTTATATAATTTACTGGAAGAGCGCGGCATTCCGGCGGCGTTGGGGAAAAATAACGGAGAGGATATGCCGCCGCCGGGCGAGATTAGAATTATCAAAGGCGCGTTGTCCGCCGGGTGCGAATGGCCGTATTTGAAACTGGCTGTTTTAACTGAAGGGCAGTTTCTGGAAAATCGGGATAAAAATAAAGATTATAATAATAAAAATAAACGCGCCGCGACAAATAGAAAAAAATTAAAATCTTACGCGGATTTGTCGCCGGGGGATCTGGTCGTGCATACGCGGCACGGAATCGGCAGATTTATCGGCATGGAACGAATGCCGGTAGACGGCGTCATGAAAGATTATATTAAAATTAGTTATGCGGGCGGGGATTTGTTATACGTTCCGGCGACGCAATTAGATCAGGTCGGGAAATATATCGGGACCGGCGGGGAAGAATCGGGCGCGGCGAAGTTAAATAAACTGGGCGGCGCGGACTGGACCCGACAGAAAAACCGGGCGAAAAAAGCGGTCAAAGATTTGGCGAAAGGCTTGACAAGATTATACGCCGAGCGTCAGAGACGCCCCGGATACGCGTTTTCGGCGGATTCGATCTGGCAACGCGAATTTGAGGACGCTTTTCCATATGAAGAGACGGAAGATCAATTAAGGGCAATCGCGGAAATTAAGCAGGACATGGAAACGCCCCGGCCTATGGACAGATTGTTGTGCGGCGACGTGGGATACGGCAAAACGGAAGTCGCGCTGAGAGCCGTCATGAAGTGTATTCTGGACGGCAAACAGGCGGCGATATTGGCGCCGACGACGGTATTGGCGCAACAGCATTACGCTACGGCAATGGGCAGATTTCAATCTTTTCCGGTGAAATTGGAAGTTTTATCGAGATTCACGCCGCCGAAAGAGGCGAAAAGAATTTTGAATGAGACAGCCGCGGGACATGTGGATTTATTAATCGGCACGCATAAATTATTGCAAAAAAATGTAGTATTTAAAAATCTTGGACTGGTGGTAATCGACGAGGAACAGAGATTTGGCGTGACGCATAAAGAGAGATTAAAAGAAATCAGTCGTCAGGTGGATGTCCTGACGCTTTCGGCGACGCCGATTCCAAGGACTTTAAATATGGCTTTGTCGGGCTTGCGCGATATGAGTTCGATAGACGAACCCCCGGCGGGGCGTCAGCCGGTGCAGACGTATGTCATGGAGCATGACTGGAATATTATCGCGGACGCGTTACGGCGCGAATTGGATCGGGGCGGACAGGCGTATTATATTCATAATAGAATAGAAAGTATCGACGGCGCGGCGTTGAAAATCCGTGAATTGTTGGGGCCGGAGACGCGCATTGTAATCGGCCACGGCAGAATGGACGCGAAAGAGCTGGATCGCGTCATGAGATTGATGATGGACGGCGAAGCCGATATTTTAGTATGCACGACGATTATAGAAACGGGCATTGATATTCCCAATGTCAATACGCTTGTAATAGAAAACGCGGATTATATGGGGCTTGCGCAGCTGCACCAGATACGCGGGAGAATCGGACGGAGCGCCCGCCGCGCTTACGCGTATCTGACGTATCGCGCCGGAAAGATTTTACAGGAAACGGCGGAGAAAAGACTGTCGGCGATTCGTCAATATGTCGAATTTGGATCGGGTTTTAAAATCGCCATGCGGGATTTGGAAATCCGGGGCGCCGGAAATTTACTGGGCCCGGAACAGTCCGGCTATCTCATGAGCGTGGGTTATGATTTATATTTAAAATTACTGGAAGAAGCTGTATTGGAAGAACGCGGGGAGGAAAAAGAAATTGAATGCGCGGCGGATTTGACGGTCAACGCGAATATTCCAGAAGATTATATCGCGTCGTCGGAACATCGTATGGATATTTATCGCCGTATCGCGGCGGTAAGATCAGGCGACGACGCGTCGGATTTGCTGGACGAATTAATAGATCGATATGGCGAACCGCCCAAGCCCGTATTGGCTTTGCTGGATATTGCGTTATTACGCGCCGACGCCGCCCGGACGGGCATTTCGGATATTACGCAGAAAAACGGCGCGATTTGGTTTACATTGGCGGCGTTCAGTCCTGAGATTTTAGTCAAATTAAGCGCGATAGGGAAATATCACAGAAAATTGACGGTTTCCGGCGGGGATACGCCGATTTTAATATTAAAATTGGCGAATAATACAGACCCGTTGGACGCGGCGCGGGAACTGGTTGACGATCTCGCCCGCGCCGGGGATTTGAATAATAATAAAAAATAATATAATTTATAATATTAAATAATATTTAATATATTAAGGGGATAATATGCCTAAAATACAGGCTTTAGAGCCGCAAGTCGCGGAATTAATCGCCGCCGGGGAAGTGGTGGAACGTCCGGCGAGCGTTGTGAAAGAATTGATTGAAAATAGCATTGACGCCGGCGCGAGTATGATTAAAATTGAAATCCGGCGCGGCGGCGCGGAGATGATACGGATTCAGGATAACGGAATCGGTATCGCGCCGGAGGATTTGCCCACGGCGTTCCTGCGTCACGCGACAAGTAAATTAAGAAAAATAGATGATCTGTCGGCGTTGCATACGCTGGGATTCCGGGGCGAGGCGTTGGCGGCGATTTGCGCGGTCAGCCGGGTGGAGATTGTCACGCGGGAGAAAGGCGCGTTGTCGGGCGCGTTATTAAAAATCGAGGGCGGCGTACAGGATAATTTAGAAGAAGCCGGGACGCCGGAAGGGACTGTCATTACAGTCCGGGACTTGTTTTTTAACACGCCAGCGAGACTGAAATTTATGCGCAAAGAGAACGCCGAAGCCGCCGCGATTGGGGATTTAATCCGTCATTTGGCGTTGTCGCGTCCCGATATTTCATTTGAGTTCCGCCGGGATAATATGCCGGTATTGCATACGCCGGGGGACGGGCAGTTGATTTCGGCGATTTACGCCGCCTTGGGACGCGATTTCGCGTCCGGGTTAATCCCGGCGGACGGTCACGGCGGTGAAATTCAGATTGAGGGATTTATTACAATTCCGACGCAGGGACGCGGTTCCCGATCCATGCAGACGTTTTTTATCAATCATAGATATATTAAATCCCAATTATTGACGACGGCTTTAGAAGAAGCCTATCGAAATCAGTTATTAAAAGGCAGGTTTCCCGGCTGTGTCTTGTTAATTCAATTACCGGCGGATCAGATTGATGTAAACGTACACCCGGCGAAAACACAAATTAAATTCGCGCGGGAACGGGAAGTATTTGATATAGTCTATCATACGGCGTTGGAGGCTTTAATGGCGCATGGCGGGCCGATTCCCGCGCCGGGTCACGCGAACGGCGGTTTTTTCCGGTCGCCGGGTCACGCGGACGGCGATATTTTAAAAGCGTCAGGCCACGCGGACGGCGATTTCTTTCGGCGTATGGACGCCCAGACATATCGGGCGCGGATGAACGGCGCGGAACAAAAACGCGATATAGAAAAACGCGGCGGCAAGTCGGACGGGGTTGAAATCGTCATGGACGCCGGAAAACCGCGCTTGAAATGGTCGGGGAATAATAATAATAATAATAATAATAATGCGCGATTCGCGCCGGAAACGGTCGCGCATAC
>CAJOFP010000065.1 GCA_905233795.1 uncultured Oscillibacter sp.
CGTGATTTTGACCTGTGTCCGTCATAATGAATGACCCTCCCGCGATTTTCGCTTTTTTGATTGGATAAAATTGAAACGCTTTTCGCCCGTATTGGCGAAATTTGACAAGAAGTATTATAATCATCCCGCGACGCTTTTGCAAGAGCGCGAAAATTGTCGAAAACCGTTCTAAAATGTCAGAAGAAAATGACGAAATTTTATAAAAAGTCTTGCTTTTTCTGGAATAATATGCTATATTTATTTCTATCATTTTACGCGGGTCGGCGTATCGGCTGATTTTATTAATTTTATTAAATTTTATATTTAAAATTTATAATAAATATAAATCCCGATAAATTCCGCGATTCACGCGTAACGGCTCTTGGAACGCTTTCCGGTGAAAATTTCCGCGATTGTCCGGCGTATTTTCGGCGTATGCTATCCGGGAGACGGCATGATTTCAATTATTTTTCAATTATCCGGCTTATATATAAATAATATATTGATTATATAAAAATTATAAATTATAAAAATATATAAAATATTAAAAATTTATTTACAAACGGAAAATTTTATGGATTTTTATAAAAAGTTGAGGGGCGATTCTTATGAGAAACAAAAACAAGCGATTACCGGATGATCAGGCGCGGAACGACGGCCAGACGCGCCCCGAAAATCAGAAAAATGATCGGATGAACGATTTCGCGCCGTATGGACAAGCGTCTTTCTTTGAGACCGCGGAAGAGAAATTACATTCCGCCGTTTCATCGGATTCGCTTCCCCAGCTCGCGTCCGAACTGCGCGCCGAATTAAGCGATTTATATCTCGCTTTTCAGCGGTTTGTGCCGGAGGAGTCGCGGGACGCCTGTCATGAACTGGATATGTACGCCGCGCATATTGACCGGACTTATTTCCGCCTGCTTCGGACAGTGAATAACATGAACGCGACGGCCAATCTGCGCGATCCGCGGTCATATCGCATGGAGCCTTGGAACATTGTGGATGTCGTGGGGATTATCTGCGACAAAAGCGCGGAAGTGGCCGGTTATAAAAACGTCGATCTGCGTTTCATGCATCATATGGATCGTCATGTGATTTTATTTGACCGTTCGGCCATTGAGACGGCGCTTTATCAGCTTCTGTCCAACGCTTTGAGATTTACCCCGTCCGGCGGGGAAATCCGCGTCGCCCTGCATGACGCCGGGGACAAGCTCTATCTGGAAGTCTCGGACACGGGGCGCGGCATGAGCGATCAGGAGCGGGAAGCGGTATTTCAACGCTGTATCAGCTGGGATCAGGAGCAAAACGGTCTTTCTCCCGCGAAACTCAGTCTGGGACTGCCGCTTTGTCACGCGGCGGCGCGCAATCACGGCGGAACGCTGATGGCGCTTTCCAGACGCGGAATCGGCAGTACGTTTATGCTTTCCATACCGAACCGGGCGCCGACTTATATGCAGACGGCCAGACAGCGCGAGACAATGGATTTTGACGATAACGGATTCGATCCTGTTTTATTGGCGCTGGCGGACGCCGCGCCGGTGGAGGCGTTCTCCGTGCGGAACAGATATTGAAAATCAAAATAAAAACGCGTATGTGTAAAAAAACAGCGGGCCCGAAATCGCCGCGTGATCGCGCGGCGGTTCCGGGTTTTCACGCTATTGTCGATCCTGAGCGTTTTTCCTCGTTTTATTGTTTGATTTGCGCGATTCGCGCGATTTTATGAAAGTTTGTGAAATTTTTCGCGGGGAATTGACAAAACGCGCAAAATTCTGTTATACTGATTATAATATAAATAATATAATATAATTATAAATTTTATATATGGATTGTTATAATATATAATTTATATAATTTACATATTGTTTATTATATTATCAAAAGCGCGTTTATAATATATATAAAATATATAAATCATACGCGCGGCATATTTTATATTTTTTTTAATTTTTTTATTTTATAATTTTTATAATAAATAATAGATAAATAATAAATAAATAATAAATAAATAATAAATAAATATCCGTTCCCGGAGGCGTGAAATAACATGAACCAGCGAAAAAAAATTCTGATCGTGGACGACGCGTCGTTTATGCGGACAGCCGTCAGCCATATGCTTGACGAGTTTTACGACACGGTCAGCGCGGCGTCCGGCGAGGAGGCCGTCGCCCTGTACGACGCCGAAAAGCCGGATTTGGTTATTACGGATTTGATTATGCCCGGCATGTCGGGACTGGAACTGCGTCAAAAACTGCAAGAGACGCATGAGGATTTGGCGCCCGTGATTTTTATGTCCGCCGACGAGAACGAGGAAACCGAAATCGCCGGATTGGAGAGCGGCGCGGATTTTATCAGAAAGCCGTTTAAAAAGCCCGTATTACTGCGGCGCGTGGGCAATATTATCGGACAGGTCGATAAAATACGCGATCTGCGCCGCGTCGCCCAGACGGACCCCATGACGGGACTGTTTAATAAAGCCCATGTGCATGAAATGCTGAAAAGCGTCTGCGCGTCCCAGTCCGGTACGCTCATGATGGTGGACTTGGATAGCTTTAAGCCCGTAAATGATATTTACGGCCACGCTATGGGGGATCGCGTGTTAATCCGGTTCGCCGATATTTTAAGAAGCGCGTTTCGGAGCGGCGATATAATCGGCCGCGTGGGCGGCGATGAGTTTATCGTATTCTGTCAGGATATTCGGGAAGAAAACGTGATCCGGGAGAAAACGGCTTTAATCAACCGGCTTTTGGTGGAAAGCGCGATAGAATTTATGGGCGAATCCATGTCGATTCCCATTGGCGTATCCGTAGGCGCCGTGACCGCGCCGGACGAGGGTACGGATTTTCATAAATTGTCTGAAAAGGCCGATCAGGCGTTATATCGCGTGAAGAAAAACGGAAAGCATGACTGCGCGTTTTTCCACAGCGAGACGCGGAGTTATAATCAGGAGCCGCGCAAGACCCCGCCCGCCGTGACGTTGAAAAATATTCGGACGGTTCTGGACGAGCGCAACCGGGATAAAGGCGCGTATGAGCTTGGATATGAGGCGTTCAGGAGCATTTATAGATTTTTATCCCGCTCTATCGAAAATTATCACAGACCCGTCGAGTTATTTTTATTTACGCTGCCCGCCAACGCGCACCCGTATGACGTGGATCGATTCGGCGAAGTCCTGCGCATGTCCTTGCGGCGAAGCGATGTCTATACCCGTAACGGACGGCATCAATACTTGGCGATTCTCCCGGAAATTCTGGAGGAAAATCTGGATGTGATTCTGACCCGTATATTAAAAAACTGGAATGATATGGAAGAAGGGGACGCGCCGGAAATCTCATGGGAAAGCGAGGCCATGACGCAGTGACGCGATTTGTGATTCACGATTCGCGTTTTGTATAAATTATATAAATCCTGTATAGTAATTTCACTTTATTGGTGAAATGGGCGAAACGGGGAAAGGCGTTTGGACGCCGGAACCGGTTCGTGATTCACAACCGCGAGCCGGTTTTTTCGCGTTTTTCCGCGATTTTCCGCTTTCTTTTCGCGCTTTCCGAGAAAATCGGACGAAATTCTTGAATTTTATGTAAATCCTGAATTTTTGTCGAAACTTCCCTTGATTCTGTGAAAAAAATGTGCTATAAATAATCGGAATATCTTGAAAAGGCGCGGGACGCGCCGGGATTTTGAGATATAAATAATTTTTTAAATTTAAAAATAAACAAGATAAAAAAATTAAAAAATTAAAAAATTAAAAAATTTATAAAAATCGGAAGGGGGCGGCGCGTCGTGATCAGTCTGACAAGCAATAATCTGCTCATGATGCAGCGGTCCATGGAATATCTCTGGACCAAACAGGCCGCGCATTTGGATAATATCGCCAACGCGGAGACGCCCGGTTATAAAGTCAAAACCGTGACGTTCGAGGAAAAATTCCGGACGAAACTGAGAATGGCGAAAAAACGGGCGGTCGGCTATCACGGCTCTGTCCGCGGCGCTTACCGGGAAGCCATACAGGACGCGAAATGGGAAGTGAACGACGACGAGGAAATCACGCGCATGGATGAAAACGGCGTGAATGTTACCGAACAGCTTACGGAGGCTATACGGACGGCCTATCAGATTCAATATGTCATGCAGACGATTTCCAACGATTTGTCGCTTACAAGAACCGCGATAGGCTCGACGTAATATAATTAATAATTAATATAATATTAATTATTAATTATGAAATAAATATTAGAAATAAAAAGCGACCCGGATTTATTTGTTAAATTTTTATCAAATTTTTTATCAAATTTTATGAGACGCGTAAGAAACAAGAAAGAGAAAGGGCGCGTGATAATATGGCTTTTTTAACCAGTATGAATATTGTCGGCTCAGGCATGACCGCGCAGCAGGTGCGTCTGGATGTCATTTCCGAAAACGTGACGAATCTGAACACGACGCGGACAGAGGGCGGCGGGCCGTATCGCCGGAAGATCGTCCGGCTTCAGGCGGAGGGAAATAAAAACACGTTCCGGGCCGCGATGGCCCGCGCCGCGCTGCGCGGTTCCGCCGTATCGAATCGAAAAGTAAAGACTTCGGGCGGGGTTCGCGTAGTCGAGATCGCCGAGGATGAGAGTGAAAATCCCATGGTATATGACCCGACGCATCCAAGAAGTCACGGACGCCATGGCCGCCAGTCAGGCTTATAACGCGGATGTCACGATATTTAATACGCTGAAACAGGTGATTTCCAAGGGCATGGAAATCGGCGTTTAAAAATATGGATTTATTGAATATATAAAATAAAATATTAAAATAAAAATATATATAAAATAATAGAAAAATAAAATAAATAAAAAGGACTGGAAGCGCATGGAAAGAATAAGCCCGCTCTGGGAGCGGATGCCCGCGCAGCCGTTCCGCCAGACGGATTTGATGTCATTGTCGTCATCGCCGTCGCTGGTTTCGACGGGACGGACGTCTGAATTTGGGAAATTATTCGCCGACGCGGTTCAAAGCTGGAACGCGTCGCGCATTGGCGCGAATATTTTAGATAACGCGAATATATTAAGCGCGAATCCGATTACGGATATTTTCGCGCAGTCTATAAACGCCGTGCGTGAGACGGATATTGAGAAAAATCAAATGGAATATCTCATGGCGACAGGACAATTAGACAACCCGGCGCCGTTGTTAATAGCGACTTCTAAGGCGCAACTCGCCGTGGATCTGCTGGTACAGCTTCGCAACCGCGCCACGGACGCCTATAATGAATTAATGCGGATTAATTTATAAAAATTATAAATAAAATTTATAAAATCCGTAAACCGGACAGGCGGCGGGTTGACGTGAAAATATAAAATATATATAAATAAAGATTTGTAATAAAATATAAGAAAAACAGGCTATCTTCCCTATCGGATTATATATAATAGTTTATATATTTATATAAAAATATCGTGAGATTTTGAAAAAATATAAGACCGGAAAGAAATAAAGAAATAAAAAAATTTAAACGGGCATATTGCGCGTGAGGGGGTGAGGGCGCTTTTGGGTGAGAGAATGAATCAGACATGGACCAGAACGCGTGAATTTTTCGCCAAATTAAGTACGCGTGTTAAAATTTTATTGGCGGTCATCGTTCTGGCGGCGATTGGCATTATCGCGGCGCTGGTCGTCCGGGCCATGAACCGGCCTTACGCCGTTTTATTTACGGACCTTTCGTCCGACGATTTGGCGTCCGTCGTCAGTTATCTGGGCAATAACGGCGTCACGGATTATAAAATTGAGAATAATAACCGGATTTTGGTGCCGTCCGCGCAGGCGGACCGCTTGAAAATGCAGATTATGCTGGAGGGCTATCCGTCTTCCGGCTTTGGCTATACGCTGTATCTGAATAATATCGGCTCGCTGTCGTCCGACTCGGAACGCCGGATTTTATGGCAGGCGGATTTGCAGGAGCGTCTGGCGGCGGCGATCAGATATATACCCGGCGTCCGGAGCGCGCAGGTGTTTATTACGCTGGGACAGGACAGCCGTTATATTTTATCCACGGATGACGTGATAGACGCGGAAGCGTCCGTCATTGTCGATATGATCGGCAGCCGGACGCTGACGGATCAGCAGGCGACGGCGATTCGGAATCTGGTCTCCCACGCCGTGCAGGGCTTGCAGATTGACAACGTGCAAATCACGGATTCGGCGGGCAACGTGTACGCCGGCGCGGATTCGTCCGGGAGCATGTCGGCGACGGACAGCGCGTCTTTAAAATTAACGCTGGAATCCCGCGTCAATTCTTATGTACAGAATCAGATCAGCGGCTACTTATCGCCTCTGTTCGGCGACGGGAATTACATTGTCCGCGTGAACAGTTCGGTGGATGTCACGCGGAGTTACGAGGAATCGACTTTATATGAACAGCCCGGATGGGCGGAACAGGCCGCGTCGGGCGAGGGCATTATAGGCCGCCGTATCTGGGGCAACGGCATTACCCGCGACTCGGACGGAACCGGCGCGGGCGGCGTCGCCGGTACGACGACAAACGCGGATTTAAACGAATATGTGATTAATCAGGCGCAGTTAAACGGGACGGAATCTGAAATCTCCACTTCGGGCGAAGTGGATTACAACGTCTCCGAAAGACGCCGTCAGACGGAATATCCCGTCGGCATTATCACGGATTTAAACGTCGCCATAGCGATTAACAGCTCTTATTTGCAATCTCAAGAAGAGCAAATCCCGATTAATTTAGACGAAATCCGACACGCCGCCGCGTTATTGGCCGGTATCACGGAGGAACAGGAGCTTGCGAAAGTTTCTGTAATCTCAAGACCGTTCTATGTCACGCCGCCCGAACCCGCCGTGCCGAGTACGGTCGAGATCGCCGGATTGACATTGCCCGGCTGGGTCGCTTACGCCGCTGTCGGCGGGCTGATCCTGTTCGTGATTTTAATTATTATTATCCTGTTAATCTTACGCGCCCTGCGCAAACGCCGCGAACGCAAAAAGGCCGAACAGGAGGCCGCGGAAGCGAAAGCCGCCGCCGAGGCGAAAGCGCTGGAAGAAGCCAACACGGAATACGAGGAATATCTGGAAGATATACCCGAAGGCGAAGAGCCGGCGCCGGACGAGGAAATTATTATCACGTCCGACGGACGCCGCCAGCGCCGCCGCCGTCGGAAAGTGGTGCGCGTGGGACAGGGAAACGGCCCGGAGGACGAGCGCGACGCGTTATTCGACGCCGCGTCTCAGGCGGGCGCGGCTCTCGAAGGAGCGGATATTATGGATATTCACACCGAGGCCGGCATGGCTCTGCGGAAAGATATTCGCAAATTCGTGGAAGACAATCCGTCCATCGCCGCGCAAATGCTCAAGAACTGGCTGCGCGGAAACGATGAGGAAAACGGGGGCGCGGCTTCCGACAAATGATCGGAACGCGTATCAGGCGGCCTGAAATATTTTAGATATTTAAAAATATTTAAAATATTTCGGCCCGCGATATAAAATTTATAAAATTTTAGATATTTCAGATAAATTTAGATAATTTCGGATAAAAGCGAGATAATTAGATATTTTAGATAAATTTAGATAATTCTGGATAAAAGCGAGATAAAAGGAGGTGACGGCGGCTATGCCCAAATTCCGAAAAAATAAAACGGAGGACGCTCCCGCGACCGCGGGCTTGAATCCCGAAGGCGCGGAAAATACGGGCGACGCTCCCGTTTATACCCCGTATACGATGGAGGCGCCTCCCCCGGAAGAGCCGAAGCCCATGGAATTGACCAATCCGCAAAAGGCCGCCGCCGTGATTATCGCCATGGGCGCGGAAAAGGCGTCTCTTGTATATCAGCATATGGACCCGGAGGACGTGGAACAGGTAACGCTGGAAGTCGCCCGGCTGGGATTTTTGGATATGCTGACGACGGAAAGCGTATTAAGCGAATTTTATCAGATGTGCATGATGAACAAGGCCGTCACGGAAGGCGGTCTGGAATACGCCCGATCCGTGCTTGAAAAGGCGTTCGGCGGCGCGACGGCGGCGGCGTTGCTGGCGAAAGTCACGAAGTCGCTCAAGAATCGTGAATTCTCGTTCCTGAATAAAGCGGCGGAAAGGGATTTATACGCCATGTTACAGACCGAACGGCCTCAGACAATCGCGCTGGTTTTATCTTATGTAACGCCGGACAAGGCCGCCGCCGTGATTGAACAATTAGAGGGCCGGAGACAAATCCGCGTCGTGGAAAATATGGCCATGATGGATTCCGCGTCGCCGACGGCTGTGAAATTGGTGGAGAGCGAAATGGCGAAGAGATTTGATAATATCGCGTTAAATAACGAAAACGTGAAAGTCGGCGGCATTGATTTTGTCGCGGCGGTCATGAATAATCTGGACAGAACCAGTGAAAAAGCGATTTTCGACGGCTTGTCGTCCACAAATGATGAATTGGCCGAGGAAATTCGCAAGCGTATGTTCGTATTTGAAGACATTGTCACGATGGACGACAGATCCGTGCAGCGCTTTCTGCGTGACTGTGACGCCCGCGATCTGGTTCTCGCGCTCAAAGCCGCCAACGCGGAAGTGGCGAATAAATTATTCGCTAACATGTCCACGCGTATGGCCGAGAGTATCCGGGACGATCTGGATATTACGTCCAACGTCCGTATGAAAGACGTGGAAGAGGCGCAGCAGCGTATTGTCGGCGTCATCCGTACTCTGGAGGAACAGGGCGAAATCGTGATTCTCAAAGGCGGCAAAGATGATATTATCGCGTAAAAATCGCAAACAGGGGGCGTATCAATATGCCTTTGCCGAATATTTTAAAAAATCGCCGCAATGACGGCGCGAATCTGGATTTATATATTCTCAGACCCGCGAAAGAATTAAAAGTAATGGACGAACCGCCGCCGGATACGCGTGATCAGACAAATCAGACAAATCAGGCAAATCAAGCGGATTTAGACGGCGTCAGTCTGGATAACGAAGCGGAAAACGCGTCCGGATCGGATCGAAATCAGGATATAAATCAAAAAAAGCGGGATAAAAATCAAGATAATCCGGCGAATCCCGAAGATGATCCGTTTCAGTTCGCAAAGATTCAAAAAGAGGCGTTATTGAGAGACGCGCAAAAAGAAGTGGAGGAATATAAAGCCCAAGCGCTGGCGGCTTTTGAAGCGGAACTGGAAGAACGTCGAAAAGCCGCCCGCGAGGACGGCTATCGGCAGGGTTTCACGGAAGGCATGGCCGACGCGATGACACAAGCGAAAATCGAACGCGATAAACTGGCCGCCGAACAGATTCAGGCTATAGAAGATTTTTTAACGGCCGCCGCCCGCGCCAGAGATCAGTTATTAGATAATAACAAAGAGGAAATGAAAGAATTGGCGTTGGCCATCGCCGAGAAAATTATACAGATCAGTTTGAAAAACAGCGGTGATATAATATTGCGCATGGTGGAGGCGGCGACGGATACGCACAAAAAATGCGAATGGGCGCATATTTATATAGCTGACTGCGATTTAAAAGGCAAGGCCTATACAGTTCCGGAACTGGCCGCCGCGCTGTCGCATATTTCAGACCGCGTGCGCGTCATTCCGATGGCCGATGATGAGTCCGGGACTTGTATCGTCGAACTGCCCGACGTGATTTACGACGCGAGCGTATCTACACAGTTAAGCAATATAAAAGAAGTTTTAAACAGCGCCGGCGCGGATTGATATTCAATAATTTCAATAATATTAAAATAAAAACGACGGGCAATAGAAAAATATAAATCAAATATGAAATTTTATATTAAAAATTGATAAAAAATAAAAAGAATCCTGTCGCGGGCGTTGCCTTTTTTATGATAAAGCGATATAATATATATTTGTTGGCAGAACGCGATTAAACAAATTAAAGCCGCTGAGACGATCAGTAATACCGGCAAAATTGAAAATATTGTCGGCATGTCGATTGAAGCCTCCGGATGTAAGGCCGCCGTGGGCGATATTTGCCGGATTTATTCGGATGAGACAAGCCATCAGATTTCGGCGGAAGTCGTGGGATTTAAAAACGATCATATATTATTAATGCCGTATGCCGATATGAGCGGCATTTCGGCGGGAAATTTCGTAAGAAACACAGGCAAGCAATTAGAATTAAAAGTCGGCGCGCACCTGAAAGGCCGGATTATTAACGCCCTCGGACAGCCGATTGATGATTTGGACGCGCTGGACGACGGCGAGGCGTATTGCGTCGGCGGCGGATATATAAACCCGTTGACAAGACCTCCGATACGCGAAAAAATGGAATTTGGCGTCAAGGCGATTGACGGTTTGTTGACAATCGGCAAAGGTCAGCGTATGGGGATTTTCGCCGGATCGGGCGTCGGCAAGAGTACGCTCTTGGGCATGATCGCCCGAAATGTCAAGGCGGATATAAATGTAATTGCGTTAGTCGGCGAACGCGGACGCGAAGTCTTGGAATTTGTGCAGAAAGACTTGGGCGAAGCGGGCATGGAGCGATCGGTTTTAGTCGTGGCGACATCGGATCAGCCCGCTATGTTGCGTATGAAATGCCCGTCGGTTGCGACGGGAATCGCCGAGTATTTCCGGGATCAGGGCTGTGACGTGTTATTAATGATGGATTCTCTCACGAGATTCGCAATGGCGCAGCGTGAAATAGGCTTGTCAATAGGAGAACCGCCCGTGGCGCGGGGCTATACGCCGACGATTTACGCCGAATTGCCGAAATTATTGGAACGATCCGGGAATTTCAGAAAAGGGTCTATCACGGGTATTTATACGGTCTTGGTAGAGGGCGACGATATGAATGATCCGATTGCCGATACGGTGCGGGGCATTCTGGACGGGCATATCGTGTTATCGCGTCAATTAGCCGCGCAAAATCATTATCCGGCGATTGATATTAGTTCCAGTATCTCGCGTCTGATGGTGGAACTGGTATCGCGTGAACATCAGGATTTGGCGTCCAGACTGCGCGATATTTTAAGCGTATATGAAAAAAATGAGGATTTGGTATCTATAGGCGCGTATAAGGCCGGGACGAATCAGAAATTGGATTACGCGTTGAAAAAAATAGATTTGATTAATAATTTTTTAATGCAGGGCATTCAGGAATCGTTTTCTTATCAGGACAGCGTCAAGGCGATGGAAGCGGCGTTAAAATAATAAATAAAAATTTTATCCCGTTTTTCCGTCTGTCCGGCGCGAAGATATATTATATAAATATCGGACAGGCTTGGATTGAAAAAAATAAAAAAATTTTTCAAGAAAGAAGTGATGCCGTTATGAAGCGTTTTCGGTTCCAGTTGGAACCTGTATTGAATTTTAAACAGCAAAGTCTTGACGCGCTTATGACGGAATTATCTGTCATACAGGCGCAAGTGGCGGCGCAGGAAAATATTCGCGCCGCGGCGTATCAGCGTTTGGCGGCGTTCGATGAGGAGTATGAAAATCAAAAAATCGTCGGCATGACGATTTTAGAGGCGATGGAACGTCAATCTTGCCAGAAAGTCTTGGAGAATCGCGCCAAACATGAGGATGACGAATTGTCGCGTCTGCGTCGGGCGGCTGAAAAGAAACGCGATCAGGTTGTCGCGGCCCGTATGGAGACGCATTCGCTGGAGAAATTAAAAGAAAATCGCCGCTCGGAATATGATAAAGATTTAGCGAAATCGGAAGAAAAACAGTTGGACGATCTGACGGCTTTCAGACGGATCGCGGGATAAAAATCGCGGGACGATTGATATAGATAGAAATAAATATTTAATAGATATTAAATATTTATTGAATTAGAGAGATAGAAAATCAAATCATGAGAGGCGGTGAGGCTATCGGGATATAAAATAAAATCGTGTGGAAGTCACGCGAGAAAACAAGTAAAATAACACGCGGAAATAGTACGGGAGGTGAAGAAATCGACATGGAATTGACGGCGACGAAAAATAATAATATGAATAATATAGACCCCATGCTCCAGACCGCGTCCCAGACGGCGCGAAGTTCAAGTCAGAACGCCGCCAAGTCAGGCGATAAAAAAAGCGATTTCGGCAGTATGGTGCGTCAGCGTCAGCGGGATACGCGTGACGCGAAAGACGCGAAGCAGGCTGATTCGACACAGTCCGGGAACGGACAGGTCACGCGCAAAAATGACAGTCAAACGCCTGTGAAAGACGAACAGGAAATTACAAATGAACAGTACGCGATTGCCGCCGCGATGATGTTGCAGCCGGCTTTAGATTTGTTGATGCTGAATATCAAGCCGGAGGAACAGGAAGGCGAAACGGATATAGCGCCGATATTGATGCAGGATATACGGATAGAGGCCGTGACGGATGGATGATAAACAGTCGGAAAAATTTGATTTTCAAATCACGCAAAAGTTGCGGATTCATGAGGAAACGGCGTTTCAGGGGATTGAGGAAAAACAGGATGAAATTATTATCACGGAAGATATGAACTGGCAAACGCCTGTATTCGGATACATGGACGCCGCGCCGGTCAAAGTCGCGTCCGCACGGGAAACGCCCATTCCGTTGGAGACGGAAGAAGGCGTGGAACAACTGGGAATGCGTCTGGAACGGCTGTTGATTGACCCTGAGGGCGCGAATCATGTGGAGTTTACGCTGATTCCGGCGAGTCTGGGCAAAGTCAGCGTGCATATTACGCAGGGGATTGACGGGTCATTGCATATACAGTTAAGCGCGACGACGACAAAGGCGGCGGAGATTTTACAGAAAAATTCGGACGGCTTACAAAAATTACTTGGCGCGGATACGCGGCCTAATGTAAAAATCGAAGTCCGGACAAGCGACGAGGGACAGGCTTTATATTATCTCAATCCGGACGCGAATCAGGATCAGCAAAACCGGCGGCAAAATCAGAATCAGCAAAATCAGAACCGGCGGCGGAATCAGAACCACGCGATTGATTTTGTCCAGCAGTTAAGACTGGGGCTTGTGGGACTGGAAAACGCCGTATAATATTTTAATATTTTAAATAATTTAAGATAAGGAGGGATTTTATGGCGGATTTAGTGAACGCCGTAACCAGCGCTTACGGCGCGAATACGCAAAGCGTCACGCATACGACGGATAGCAAAGCCAGTCAGGCTTTGGATATGACGGATTTTTTACAGTTGATGGTGGCGACGTTTCAAAATCAGTCGATTGATAACACGGCGGATATATCGGATATGATGAATCAGATGGTGCAGATGTCCGTTGTCCAGACGGTTACAAATCTCAATACGCTGATTACAAATACGATGAATCAGTCATACGCCGCGTCGCTGCTCGGAAAAGAAGTGACGATCTCGCAACAGTCGGGACGCAACGTCACGAATATTACGGGCGTCGTCACGGGAACGGGACTGTATAACGGCGATCAGGTCGTGTACATCGGGGACAAGCGTTACGCGCTTACGGATGTAATCGGCGTGGGCAAGTTGCCGGAGAGCGACGCCGCGAGTATGGCGAACGCCAAAGCCGCGGAAACGCTTGATGATCTGGATGATTATTATAATTATAATAATATCCCGGATAACGCGAACGCGGATGATATTAATAATAATATTAACGCGGCGGATAGTGATATAAACGCGCCGGAACAGGCGGATGATAATATTAATACGCCGGAACAGGCGGATAATAATATGAATAATAATCAAGATAATATGGACGCGGCGGAAAAAGGCGCGGAATCGGAAGCGGCGGAAAATCAGTCGTCGGAGGCGATTTCGGACGCGGGCGAACCCGATCCGGGCGACGAGTTGAATCCTTATCGCGTGACGGATTACGATCCGGCGACCGGCGCGATGGTGGGATAAAAATATAAAATATTAAATTAAAATATTAATATTTTTATTAATATAATGAAAGAGGAGGCCGGGAAGATGATTCAAAATATTATGTCGGCGCGCAACGGTTCCCCGGTCGGCGGCGCGAAGCCCGGCGGCATGACGGGAAACGCGGTACAATCCGGGAGAAAATCCGGCGGCGTGACGGGAAACGCGAATATACAGGCGTCATTCGGCGCGATGTTGCGAAAGGCGTCGGGACAAGCCGGAAATGACGGCGAAAATAATTTAAATAATAATTTAAATAATTTAAGCGCGGGAAATAACGCGAATAATCCCGGAAATAGCGTGAATAACGCGGGCATTAATTTTTCCAAACACGCGCTCGCCCGCGCCGAGGAACGCGGTATTGAACTGACGCCGGATTTAATGAATCAGCTTGCCGGATCGGTGGAGAAAGCGCGGGAAAAAGGAGCGAAAAATATTCTGGCGTTCGATTCCACACAGGCGTTTATTATTAATATTCCATACGGGCGTGTGATTACGACGATTTCACAGGCGGAAATGCGCGATAATATATTTACCAATATCGACGGCGCCGTATTATTATAAAAATAATAAAATATAAATGGCAGGTCCCGAACGGGATGCCATGGGGCGCGGTCCGATTGACCGTCCCCCGGCGGCGCGTCGATTTTATAATTTATTTAATTTATTTAATTAATTATTTATTTTAAATTCATGGATTGATTTTAGATAAATTTATATGAAATCGAGGAGCGCGAAATTATGACTGGTTCCATGTACGCGGCTGTTTCGGGGCTTCAAACCCATATGGAAGCCCTGAACGTAATCGGCAATAATATTTCCAACGTGAACACTTACGGATATAAGGCGACGCGCTATACGTTTAATGAGGCGCTTTACGCCATGGTTCATTCGGGCTCGAACGGCACGGAGGAACTCGGCGGACGCAACCCCGCCCAAATCGGTTTCGGCTGTAATATCGGCACGATTGATCTGGATGTCAGCACGAAAACTTTCGCGCCGACTTCCCACGGTCTGGACTGCATGATCGACGGCGACGGGTTTTTCCTGTGCGGCGACAAGACGAAATTGGGCGTTAATTCGCAGGCGGAACTGAACGGCATGACGCTTTCCCGGCTGGGGAATTTCGAGTTTAAAGACGGGTATTTATGCGACGGCAACGGACAGGTGATTTACGGATTTTTAAACACCGCCGCGCCGGAGGAAAATCCCACTTACAGCACGATCTTGACGCCCGTGCGGTTGCCGTATTATAATAACCAGACGAAAGAAATTTTCATGCCGGAGGAGTCGGAGGACGATGAGGCGCCGCAGGTAATTGATAATGAAGAAGCGGAAGAGGCTATCGCGGAAGCCAACGCCCCCGGCAACGAGGGACAAATTCCCGCTTATGAGCGTTTAAACGTCGATACGCTGACGCTGGATGACACGGGCTGTATCACGGCTGTCACAAATGACGACGTACAGGTGATTATTGGCTTTATCGCTATTGGGAAAGTCGATTCCCCCAACGGCGTAACCCATACGGACGGGCGTTATTTTATGGCGCTCGGCGGCGCGGGCAATGTGCATTTGACGACGGTAGGCGGCTCGGTGGTCTATCCTGAAATCGGCGTGGACGGTCAGCCCATCGCCCCCGCCGGGGACAGTTCCCGGCTGATTATAGAATCCTCAGGCGATACGACGCTTTTGAGCGGCGGTCTGGAATCGTCGGGGACGAATCTGGCGGACGAAATCACGCATATGATCGTGATTCAGCGCGGTTATCAGGCGAATACGCGTATTGTCACGGTCACGGATTCCATGCTGGAAGAATTAATTAACATGAAGCGTTAAAAATAATAAAAAATAGTTTTGATTGCTAAATCCCCCCGTCACGGCTTGCGCCGTGACACCCCCCTTTGACAAGGGGGGCGGTAACGGGAGCGCAAAAAAAGCCCCCCTTGTCAAAGGGGGGAAGCCGTGCAAGGAACGATGAAGCGACCGTGATTGTCTTGACAAAAATGTCCAGAGAAAAATTTCTGGTGAATCACTATCAGATTGAGTGCATTGAGACGATTCCGGAGACGCGTATTGTCATGATGAATCATGATTATTATCTGGTACGCGAATCCGTGGAAGAAGTGATTCAGAAAATAGTGGAATATAACGCGAAAGTAATGGATCTGCGCCGTGAAATCTCCGTCGCGGACAGGAGAAAATAAAAAATATTTTAAAATATTTTAAAATATTTAAAATAAAAATTTAAAAATATAAATTTAAAAATAAAAAGGCGATTAGAAAAAAATAAACGGGTGAGGAAAAGCAATGAATATAGCCTATATAGTCGGCTTGGTGTTGTCGTTCGTATTTATTTTGTTGGGAATGCTGGGATTCCCTAAAATTTCGTTTGACAAGCTGATGAACTTCGTGGATATGCCCAGCGTCCTGATCGTCGTCGGGTGTACGTTCGCGGTTGTGGCGGCGAGTATGCCGACATCGGTTTTATTGGCGATTCCCAAACATCTCGGAATGGTGACGGCTTACTGTCTCTGGAAGGCATGGCCGCTGAACAGAGCGACCCGTTTTTTAAGAGCGCGATTATGTTATTAGTAGACGGCAACGACGCGGAACGGGTGCGGACTGTATTAGAAACGGATATAGAACAGATGGCGGCGCGGCATGATTCCGGCGCGGCTTTGTATGACAAGGCGTCGGCGATGGCGCCGGCGTTCGGCATGGTCGGGACGTTGTGCGGTTTAATTAACATGTGCAAAGGCCTGAACATGTCGGACGGAAGCTCCAGTCTCGGCGATGACATGGGAACGGCCATGATCACGACGATGTACGGCTGTATGCTGGCGCATATGGTATTCGGGCCGATTGGAACGCATTTGAGAACCCGCGGCGAAGAGGAAATTTTATGCAAGCAAATCGTCGTGGAGGGGATCACGGGCATACAGGCCGGTGAAAATCCCAAATTTTTGCGCGAGAGATTGTTGACGTTCGTGTCACAGAAACAGCGGGCCGCCGGCGGCGGAGGCGGAGAGGAATAAAAAGGAGTAAAAACGCGCTATGGCGGTAAAGAGAAAGAGCGGCGGCGGGGGCGGCGGCGCCAACTGGATGGATACTTACGGGGACATGGTGACGCTGTTATTATGCTTTTTCGTGTTGTTATATTCCATGTCAACGATCAGCGAGGAAAAATTTAAAGCGCTGGTGCAAAGTTTCAATCCCACGTCGCTGCAAACCAGTACGGACCCGGAAGGGACGCTTGGCCCGCTGGCCGATCCGTCGGAGGGTATCGGATCGCAATACGGATTGGACGAGCCGGAAAATCTGGCGGAGGATCAGGAAGATATAGACGCGCTTCTTGCGCAATTAGCGGAAATGCTGCAACAGATGGCGGACGCGGCGGCGGCGGAGTCCGGCGAGGCGAGCAATATAGATGTCACAAAAGGCGACGGCTATGTATTTATTTCTTTCAATGACGCGGTATTTTTCCGAGGGGAAAGCGCCGTGATAGAGCCGACGGGCCGGGCGATTCTGGATCAGGTCGCCGAGGCGTTGAATATGGCGGCGCCCGCGATTGATGAATTGCGTATCATGGGCCACACGGCGCAGGCGGATCCGAACGTCCCGAACCGCGTCGAACGGGACAGAACGCTGTCGGCGTCCCGCGCCGCGAACGTGGTGATTTATATTCAAGAACGCGTGAATATATCCCCGGCGCGGATCGTCGGGATGTTTTACGGACAGCACAGGCCTGTGGATTCCAACGCGACCGGTACGACGCGGGCGCATAATCGGCGCGTGGAAATGATTGTCACGGGTTTGGATTTATATAATCAATTAGGCGACAGTTTACAGCAGTATCGGACATTGAGAAGCGGCGACGCGAGTTTGTCCAGCGGCGTCCCGGTTTTAGCCGACGGCGCGGACGCGCCGGAGAGCGCGTAAAATTTAGATTATAATTTAATTTATAATTTAAATTATAAATTAAATTTAATAAAATATAGAAAAAGAAAGAAATAAAAAATAATAAAAAATCAAGAGAGAGAAAGAACTATCCGGCGGATGAAGCCTCCGACGCCGGAAAATAAAATAAAATGAATTTGAATTGTTTTTTGAGGAGGGCGGCATGAATCACGGAGAAGAGGTCAGGTCATGGCGGACGTATTATCGCAAGCCCAGATTGACGCGCTGATTAACGCGCAATTTAACCCGGAACCCAATCAACCGGCGGAGCCAAAAGAAAAATATCAGAAATATGACTTCCGAAGTCCGCGCAAGTATACGAAAGAGCGCCTGAAAATGATCAACGGCGTTTTCGATAATTTTTCCAAAGTGCTGAATACACGGATTAACGGACTGGTACACGCGAACTGTGAAGTGGAAGTGGACAGCGTGGACGAACAGCGTTATTTTGAGTTTTCCAACGCTTTATTGGAGGGCGAAGTGGTGTCGCTGGCGTATTTAAGACTGGAAGGCGAGCGTGAGGACACGCCCGTGATTATATTAGCGTCTCCAAGCGTGATGATTTCCATGTTTGACAGGCTCATGGGCGGCTTGGGGGATGTCAGCGATTTGCCGGCGGATTACGCTTATACGAATGTGGATTTGGCGTTATATCAGCATTTGATTTCGGATTTCGTTTCCCTGATGGGCGGAAGCTGGGAAAATTATGTGCATTTGGATTTTGAGTTCGGCCGGGTGGAGACGAATCCGACTCTTGTACAGATCATTGGCGTGGAAGAAACCGTCGTCATGATTTCGATTAATATAAAATTCTCCAATACGTCCGGGCGGCTGGATATATGTATGCCGGACGAGGTGTTGACGACGATTTTCACGGCGATCTCGAAACGCAACGCCGCCCTGCGCAAACAGTTGGAGGATCATTCGGACGAGATTTATTATCATTTGTCCGATTCGACGTTGGAAATAACCGCCGAGTTGGGACGCGCCACTTTGCGTCTGCGTGATTTGTATAATCTCAATGTCGGCGATGTGATAGATATGAACATGAAGAAAGATTCCGCCGTATCGTTGCGAATCGGGGACAAACAATGGTTCTCAGGATTAATGGGCATGGACGACAAGCATGTGGCGGTGAAGATACAGGATGTTTATCATATAGAGGGAGGGAGCAAACAGGAAGATGAGCAATAATTTGTTTACCCCTATGGAGATGGACGCCATCGGCGAAATCATGAATATCAGCCTCGGATCATCCGCGACCGCCGTGTCCAATTTATTGGATCATCGGGTGTCGATCACGACGCCGGAGGTGTCTATCGTAAACTCGGAAGAGTTTTCTCTGGGGGAGATGGATCCCGCGATTGGCGTGGAGATTCGCTACGTCGCGGGACTGGACGGCAGCAATATTATGCTGTTGAAGATGAAGGATGTCAAAGTCATTGTGGATATACTCATGGGGATGGAGACGCCCGATGAGGAATTTGAGTTAAATGATTTGACGTTAAGCGCCGTCTGTGAGGTCATGAATCAGATGATGGGCGCGTCATCGACGGCGCTGTCGGATTTTCTGGGGCGCGTGGTGAATATCTCGACGCCGCAGACGTTCGACGGAAGCAATGTGGACGAATTGCGCAAAGAATGGTTTCCCGCGCCGGCGGGTCCGATTGTGGTTGTCCAATTCGCGTTAAAAATTGAGGGTTCTCTTGAGAGCGAGTTCATGAATATCATGTCTGTCGAGCTCGCCAAAGAGCTGGTCTCAGGATTCGGACTGGGCGAAAATGAGGACTCGTCGCATGTAATCGAACAGTCGGCGGAGCCGAGCGCGGGCGGCAAGAATTTAAGTCAGAGCGAAATCGAGCATTTACTGGCGCAACAGGCCATGTCGGCCCCGTCACAGCCCGCCCCGCAAGCGCAACCGGCGGCGAGTTCCGGCGGCGGTACGATGAGCCAAGAGGAAATCGAACGCATGATGGCGGGCATGGCCGGCGGCGGCGCGAGTCCGGCCCCGGCGCAATCTCAACCGGCGGCGGGTTCCGGCGGCGGCATGATGAGCCAAGAGGAAATCGAACGCA
>CAJOFP010000066.1 GCA_905233795.1 uncultured Oscillibacter sp.
TTGTCTTTCCATTCATAGTATTCCGTCAACAATTCCGTGACGTACTCGCTGATCGTCTGATCCGCCATCGTTTTCGCCGTACTCACCCTCGCGTATAAATCCGTCGGTATGTGAGCGCAGAGGTTCTTTAATTCAGGCATATTCCACGTTCCCCTTTCCGTCTGTCGGCGAAAGCAAGTATAGCCGCGAACCGGAAAGAAAGCCATTCACTATATTCAACAAATATTTTCCGAAAAACGAAGCGATACCGACAATCTTTTAATGAAATTTTGTTATATATTACGAAATTTTATTGAATTTTCTCTTAAAATATGGTTATTCCAACAAAATTTTAATTTTCCGAAAATTTTTCCGATAAAAAAAGCCGCCCGTCGTCAGCCGGTTTGTTTTCGGCTGGCGCGGACGGCTCTTTTTCGCATATGATCGGCTCAAGTTTGACGGTTCGAATCCACCTTCCCTTATCTTTTGGGAAAAAATGGCATTTTCATCCCTTTTTTCGTGAAATTTTTTTCACGGAGAACCTCATAACTTTTTGAAGATAAAAACCCTGATTTTTTGTCTAAAAAACAACTTTTCCCCGGTTTTTACCGGGGAAAAGTTGCGTGCATCTTTTTTGTCAACACAAGATGTCTTTACTTGATAAAAAAGATACGGACTTCGGAAAATGTTGCGTAAAACCCGCTCAGAAGTTTTTTTACGAACCTTTTCAAATATCCGAAAAATATTCTGTTTTCAAAGCAAATTCGCTATGTTTTCCAGTTCAGCGCAATATAATGGTAACGGTTTTTGATTTTTTCAGCTTGGAAAATCGCGGAAACGGACGGAAATCCGTCTCGACCGTTTCGCGGGACTATTCCCCAAATTCCCCCGAAAATTCATTAGTTGATAAAAAAGATGCGCTTTTCAGACGGGGTTCAAAGGGGCGTTTACGCGGTCGGAGCGGGAAAATTTTATAAATTTTGCCGACGGACGCCTCCGGTCATTTCCGATGTTCGGAGGCGTCCGCCGACATATCGCCGCGGTCTGAACGAAGTTCTCATCCATCCGGGTCTGTCATTGCGCTTTCAATTGTTCCGCACACGCGACGCGATCATCGCCAAGGATTTCCAAATCATTCATAGCTTCCTCGGCGGAAATCCCGCGCCGCCGCATCAGCGAGCGAACATTTCGGACATATCCGTCAATACGGCCTTCAATACGCCCTTCAATACGCCCTTCGCTCCGACCTTCCTCAAAAGTAATTTCCATGGCTCTGCACATTTTTTTCACCTCGTCCTCACTGTTTTTCAGAGCGTTGATCCGCTCCGCCAGTTCCGCGTAGTACATCCCATTGGGATCGCTGGCGCGGAAGTCCGACATCAGCAGTCCGATGGGGTCATCTCCCTGATAGCTTCCGTTCACATAGAGTATATGCGCCCGGTCGCCGTACTTCTCTCCCGTTTCCTCAATCGTCCGGTCGATATGATAGACGGACAGTCCTTTTTTCCAGTAATCCGTCTCCGTGATGAAAATCACATAAGCCGCGGGCAGTTTGGCGAACGGCTGATTTTCATCCAGATTGCTGGCGTCCATGAGCGCCATATGATACCTGCCGCGTTCCGGATTGGCGCCGCGCTCATCCCGCTGTATCTCAATATCATATTTTCCGCCCTCGCTGTCGGTGGCGTCCACATCCAGCCACAGCGAATGCCCGCGCAGATTTTTATACTCCGACTGCGTTCTGACGCTTGTGATGATCAGATCGTCTTTCCCAAGAATAACGCGGAGGATTAATTGCGTCGCCGGGATATTATCCGTCAGCGCGGCGGTCATAAACGCGTCGTCCATCAGCCGCATATTCTGTATACGTTCCCAATATTTCTGATTCACGCCGAACGGATTCGGCGGCGCATACGGCTTCGCGGAGTTCTCACTATCCATAAGGCGCGCCCCTTTCGAGAATAAAATATTAAAAATAAAATGATAATTATATTATAATTGTATCATGCCGATGAGAAAAACAGAGCGGTTATGATTCGGAAAGAGCGGAGCCGTTTACATACAGAGTATGACCGTCGCTGATGATATTGGACGCGTCGCCGTGAAATTCAGTGACATAGCTGTCCGCCGTTAAAGTCCATGTACTGGAACTGTCCAGCGTAACGGAAACGGCGCCTGTATTCGTTGAAACCGCTGTCCCGACCGCGTTGGCGATATTTCCGTCAATACAGCCGGTGAAACTTGATCCGTCGCTGAGATTCAGCGTCAGCGTGGAATCCTCTCCCACAAGGACAGCGCCGTGAAGCGTCTGACCGGAAGCGTTGACCGTCGCTATATTATCCGCGCCGCTCCAGCCGTCGGAACATACCGAGAGCAGAATATTTTCACTGTCTTCATTGATGATCTTTACGCCTTTTAGCGCAATGACCGCGTTGGTATTGGTGACATGAAACACATGTCCGTTTTTGCTGGTAAGCGTTCCGCCCGTCATTGTGAAAACGGAAGTCCCGCTGTCCGCGTCGCCGGACATGGACTGATAGATCATGATGCTATCCAGAAACGTGGCGTTGCCGTTACAGCGGGTATTGTCGGCGGTCAGCTCACAGTCGCGGAGCGTAATGGAGTTCTTGCCCTCAATGCACACGCCTTCCGACAGATTCGATGTCAACGCGGCGTTGGAAACGGTAATATCAGCCGTGGAATAAACAGCCGGGGAGCCAAGACCGTTTGAAGTATAACTTCCTCCGTCCACTGTCACGATTCCGCCGCCCCGGTCGGTACGGATCGGCGCGGAGGACTGTCCGCTTGTGATAACCGTCAGATTTTTGGCGTTGGTCACGCCGCCGCCCGTTGTCATAATGCCGCCCGAACCGTCGCCCGTAGTGGTAATGACCGTGTCGTGAATCGTCAGCGCGGTTCCGTCGCCGGAAGCGCCGTTCTGACCGCCGTTTCCGCCGTAGCAAAAGACGCCGTTCGCGCCGGAAGCGTCCGACATGACCGCGCCGCCCGAAATCGTCGCGGCGGAGCCGTCTTTTACCAGTACGGCGGCGTTGAGGCCATAAAAATTACAGTTATCCCCTCCGTCAGAATCCCCGGATTTGTTCACTGTGGGATTGCTGATAAAAACATCATCCGCCGTACTGATCAACAGGGCGCTTTGATCCGCTTCGGAACTCTCATAAATCTGTCCGTCCTGTGAATCCGCGGAAAGTATCTCCACGGCGGCGGTATAGACAATATCCGCGCCGCCGCTACCGGGTTGTCCGCCGGGCATACCGTCCGGGGGATTGCCGCCCGGAAAATCTCCCGGATGTTCGCCGGGGGGATTCCCTTCCGGCGCTCCGCCGTTTTCCGATTCCTGAACGCTTCCGGCGTTTTCTGACGCGGATTCCTCAGAATCGGCGGAACTGTTTTTGCTTTCACACGCGGTCAGCCACATGACCATAAGCAGTCCGGCAAGTAAAACGCTGACTGTTCTTTTCATATATCCTTCCTCCATCCTGTTTATAATGCTCCGCCCTCTATTATAT
Organism: uncultured Oscillibacter sp.; assembly: GCA_905233795.1. Classification (GTDB taxonomy): domain Bacteria; phylum Bacillota; class Clostridia; order Oscillospirales; family Oscillospiraceae; genus Oscillibacter. The sequence continues at coordinate 3,510 of CAJOFP010000066.1, forward strand.
CCAGCAAATCCCGCGGACTTTTTGCGGGTACGGGACTGTTCGATTCAAGGAACTCTTTGTCTCTTGTCGCAATATAATCGGCGTTCGCTCTGGCGGAACAGACCGCCAAAACCGCGTCCTCATAGTCTTTCATGGGAATATCCAACGCGCTCAGGCATATCGTATCATCCACACCGGCAACGGAAAAAACTTTCAGCAGATTTCGGATCGCGTCTCTCGCCCGTTCATCTCCGATTATCTTTCTTGCGATGTAGTAAATGTCTGTAATACTGCTTGCCGCTACCAGACCTTCAATCCGTTCATCCGCAACCTTCATGATCAGAGCCTGCGCTTCCCGGTATTCCGCTCGGTTTGCGATAGCGTCCAGCAAAACATTGGTGTCAAAGGCGATTTTCACAGGAGACGCTCCTCTCTGACCTGATCCAAATTTATATCCGGAGGCAAAATTCCGAAAAGCGCTTTGGCGGCCTTTATTTTCTCCGCTTTCTTTTCCGCCGACAGCATATCATCTTTCACAGATGTGAGCCGCGCCACCGGTTCTTCGTTCCGGGTAATCAGGATGTCCTGATGAACCAGCATCGCAATATATCGATTTGTATCGGACGCCAATTCTGATATTGAGATTTGCAACATGAATACCGCCCTCCTGTCATAAACGGCGCCGTTTGATTTTGAAATATATTTATTTTATTAGAGAAACAGAATAAACGCAAGAGGAAAAATTTCAGATTTCACTCCGTCACATACGCCGAAACTGAAATTACAAATTGACTGTTTCACCGCTTTTTCAGCCCGTATACGCGTTGTCCGCCGTATTTGTAAAATTTTGTTTTTCCAGCCATACGCGTTCCTCGTCATTTTCCGGGATGTCAATTCTCTCGATTTTGAAAATAACCGGTCTTGTTCCGTCGTTACAGCAGGCGATCATCATACGGTCGTCATTCGTCCAGCCGCGCATAATGGAACCGCCCTGCAACGCGGTATAAACATAGCGGCTGACGGCGTCCCACGCTTCCCCGCAAAATTTTCCGTTCATCAAATGATAGAAATCATCCTGTTCCGCCGTTCTTTTTAACACGAACGTGTCGCCTATATTGAAAAACGGACAGGGGCCGGATTTCGGATCGGCCAGATATTTTTCCTGATAGTCCGTGAAACATTTCTTATCCAAAACAGTAATTCCGCATTCGTATTTCATAATAACTTCCTCCGCGATCCGTATGAAATCCATAATTTGCGCGGGTATTCCCGCGTTACAGTTCCCGTCCCATTAATATAACTTTATTTTCACGATTAAATCCATATTTTTCATAAAATCCGGGTAAAATTCCCGTACCCGCCGTAATCAGATTCACGCCTTTCATACCGCGTTCTTTTACGTCAATCATACATCTTTCGAGAAGGATTGAGGCGATCCCGCGTCTTTGAAAAGCCGGGTCAACCGCGAGATCATTGATTTCAAATACTCTGCCGTAGTGGAACAGCATGGACGTTCCGAGAATAAAGCCGACTGTTTTTCCGTCTCTCACATATTCCAATCCGTAAGATTGCTTTGAATCCAGTATCTCCCGCACATGGATTTCCGCGTCTTTCGGATTCCACGGATCGTTCCACGGTTCGCCGGAAAAAGCCGCCGCGTAAATTTCGCCGTACCGGATAATATGCTCATAATCCATTTTGACAGGCTGGATTACAGGAAGTTTTTTTAAAACTTCCGCACGGAGAATTTCATATCTCCGTTTCTTTTCCGTGAGTAGGATTATCCGCCTTCCATTGATCTCTCATCCTCAAATCAAATACGCGGGCGTCCGCCGTATTTTCACCAATCACGTTAAAGCAATGAAAATTTCCGTCATCCAACGGAATGCCGTAAACTTTCCCGCCGTAAAAATCCCGCATCAGAAAAGCCGTAACGGAACACTGTCCGAGAGTGGGATTATCCGCGCTCCACTGATCCCTCATCCGGGACGCGCAGGTTTCCGCGCTCCAAATACCGAAAAGAATGTCGTAATAATCGCGGGGCGTCAGTCCGTGACGGTCTTTTATATCCGCTGTTTTCCAGCCGTAAAATTTGTACTCCATTTTTTCACTTCCATATCACGCAAAACCGGAATTTATTAGGCTTAAACATCATTTTTTAATCTACCGTAAATATAATAATCACACCACATATTCACCATTTTCCCTTGTCTGATAAAGCCTTCCCGTGTATAGGAACACTTTTCCAACATCCTCTGAGAGGCGATATTCTCTATATGAACCTCCGTCCACAACCGCTGTAATTCAGTGTGTTCAAAACAGAAATTCGTGATTGCGTTCAGCGCTTCCGTTCCATAGCCTCTTCCCTGACAGGCGGGTGAAAGTCTTACCGCTATGGAAGCCATTCGATTGTTTTCAATGAGATAAACCCAAATATCTCCAATCACCTGATTGTCGCTTTTATGCGCTATTCCAAGGTGAAAGCTCTTCGACGGACGATTCTCTTTCACAAAAAGAAGTTCCGGATTCTTTTCCGTTTTACTCGGTCCTTTTCCCCAATATCGGTAGACAGACTTGTCTGACATCCATAATTTCAGCGCCGGAACATCCGCTTCCGTCATCGGTCGGAGATATAGTCTGTCCGTTTCTATGATTGGTTTATGCCTTACATAATCCGCAAGCGGCATTTCCTTTTCCCCCTAAAAAGATAAATTTTGATTTTACGGTATTGTAACACAGCCGGAATCCGTTATCAAGTCTTTTTTTTGGAATTTTTATACAATCCGGAGAAATAAAACACAAGGAATATGCTCGAAGTTTTCATGCTGTCGCCGTATTATACCGGATTGAAAATTACAAATCAACCATAATTTCAGAAACCGCGATCAGAACCGCTTCCCCGCTGACGGCGATTCTGTTGTTTTTCAGCAGTTCACAGTGAAGGCGGCCTCCGCGTTTTGACAGTTGAACGGCCTCAATGATCCGTTTTCCAAGTTCCATGCCCCAATAAGAGGCGATCTGACAGTGGGCGGAACCGCATACCGGGTCTTCCGCGATAGACAGTTTCGGCGCGAAACTTCTTGACGCGCAGTCCGCGTCCGTTCCCCTTGCCGTCGCGTTTTGAATACGACCATCCAGCTTTATCAACAGCGACTGATCCGGCGTCAGGGATCGTATTTGATTTTCGTCATTGAAGACACAGACCAGATCCGTTCCGAGTATCGCCCTGACCGGACGAATCCCGTATGCTTTTTCCATGTCATCCGTAACCGGAATTTCCTTGTATATATCAACAGGGAAATTCATCTCATAGAGATTTTTATTTTTTCTGACCGGCAGTTCTCCGCTCAAAGTATGAAATCGGATTATCTCAGCGTCCGGTTCATAGAAAGAAAATATCACGAAAGCGGACGCCAGCGTCGCGTGTCCGCACAGTTCCACCTCCGTTCCGGGGGTAAACCAGCGGAGACGATAGCCGTCTTTTTCTTTTACCACAAACGCGGTTTCGGACAGATTGTTTTCCATAGCCAGTTTCATCATGGAAAGATCGGACGGCCAACGCTCCATGACGCAGACGGCGGCGGGATTTCCGGAAAACGGCTCTCCCGTGAACGCGTCAACAATATACTGTTTCATCGCGTAACCCTCACAAATTTCGATTTTATAATTTTTTATGGTATTATAATAAATTATAACATGCCCGGAAACCGTTATCAAGTATTTTCTTCGGCTTTTTTCGTAATCTCAAAGCTGTCAGTGCTTTACGCTGCCGCTCCGAACGCCGCGACATCTCCCACAAACGCCATTTCAACCAATGTCATTCACTTTAAGAAATCCCCAGCCGCTTCGCGGCTTTGGCAGATTGTCAAGTAAGTGCAACAGAAAAAGAGGAAGAAAGAGAAGAAAAAACTTCAGCGGGCGATATATCGTTTCGTCATATTCCGTGAACTTCAACGGTTGCTGATCCAGCCATTCCCGTAATTCCTCGCGTTTGGCGTCCTGTACTCTCTTGCGTTCCTCATCCGCTTCCATAGCCGCTATCCGCTCCGTCAGCCTTTGCTTTTTATCGGACAGCTCTTTCAACTGGGCGTTCAGATCGGGATTGTCCATGTCATCCAGAACTTTTTCCAGCAGGAAGCTCTGTTCGGCGTTGAGAATCTCCATTCTCTGACGAAGTTCCAACAGACTCACGCCACGATTTCCACCGTCGCCCGCGGACAAACCGGCCGCTTCCAGAACGGCGTTCCGAATCTCAAACCGGTCGGCGGCGTATTGATTTAACGCCTGAACCACGCCGTCTTGTAACTTTCCCTCATCCATACTGGGGGAGTAATGACAGACTTTTTTGCCGTACTCCAAACGGTTGACGCACCGCCATACAATCCGTTTGATTCCGTTTCTTACCCATGTGCAACGTCTGTATGGACTTCCGCACTCTTCACAGAACAGCAGTTCGGAGAAAGCGTATTTGCCGGAATATTTCCCCTGTTCGGTTTTCGCTGTTTTCTGCATGACTTTCCGTTTACTGCTTCGTCGTGACATTTCTTCCTGTACGCGCCGGAATATCTCACGCGGGATGATGCCCTCGTGATGGTTCTCCACATAATACATGGGACGCTCGCCCCGGTTCTTTTTTACCGTCTTTTTGATACAGTCCGTGACGAAAGTCTTTTGCAGAAGCGCGTCGCCGACATATTTTTCGTTCGATAAAATATTATGAAGCGATTGATAAGACCATACCGTCGTCCCGGCCGCCGTCGGAATCCGATCTTTTTCCAGTTCTTTCTTGATGTCGCCCAGACTGGCTCCTTCCAGATACCGCCGATAGATACGGCGTACCGTTTTCGCCCCGTCCGGATCAATTTCCGGCTGACCGTCCGGTCCCTTGCGATAACCCAGAAGCCGGAAGTAATGAAACGGGACATTGCCGGATTCCATACCTTTTTGTATCCCCCATGACACGTTCCTGCTGATTGACTCGCTTTCCGCCTGCGCGAATCCGCTGAACAGCGTCATCATAAACTCACTGCTCTGCGTCAGCGTATTAATATTTTCTTTTTCAAAGATTACCCCAATTCCCAGCGCTTTCAGAGTGCGGACAGTGTCAAGGCAGTCCAGCGTATTCCGCGAGAACCGGGAGAGCGACTTGGTCAGAATCATGTCGATCCGTCCGCGCTTGCAGGCGGCGATCATACGGTTGAATTCCGTCCGTTTCTTCGTGCTGGTGCCGCTTATTCCCTCATCGGCGAAGATTCCGGCCATTTCCCATTCGGGATTGTCATTGATAAGCTGTGTGTAATATGATTTCTGCGCCTCGTAACTGTTCAGTTGTTCCTCGTCATCGGTGCTGACGCGGCAGTAGGCCGCCGGGATGACGCGCACGATCCGTTTCGGCAATACCTGTTCCATACGGATTCTCCTTTTCAAACCGGCTCCGGTACGATTCTGTTATGGCGATTGAAAGTACACGGCGATCTCGCTGTTTCGTGATATGGCGATATGGGAAATTTCCTGACGAAGCTCCTGTTCATCCAGCCGGATGTTGGAAGATTCCCGGTCGGGATTCGGACAGCGGTCGTATCTGGCGGAGACGCCCCGCAGAATCAGGGAGACAATCTGATCCGGATCATCAGGATGTTCCAGAGCGCGGTTGACGGCGTTCGTCAGCCGTATGACTTCTTTGGATGGTTCATAGATATTCTCACGGGAATGATTCCGTTTTTCCGCTATCTGTGATATAATTGACCTGATCAGTTCCGTATCAGGCAGGTCAAGCCGGACTCCGCAGGTTTTGCACTTTAGGCGGATATAATCGCTGTCGGCTCCAACGGCGTCCATAAACATGATTTTTCCGCATTCGGCGCACGTCAGGAACGGTCTGAGACGCAATACGGGTCTTGACGAAATCTTGTTGCGATTTCCGCTTTTCCCTTGGATTTTCTCTTGAACCGCCCGGAACTGTTCGTGATTGATAATCGGAGGATAACCGTCCTCTCCGGCGTAACGCGGATTCTCCAGCAGACGTTTGATTTTATGCTTATTCCAGAACGTGTTCTCGTCACTGAACGGAATCTGATTTTCATTCAGCGTTTCCGCGATTTTCTGATAGGACAGACCGTCCAGATAAACCGCGACGATTTGTCTGACCGTTACGGCTTCCCGTTCATGAATCGTCAGTTCTCCCATCTGATACCGATAACCATACAACATCTTTCGGTGGTTCATATTCTTCCCTCCCGAAGCTGTTCCGTCAGTTCAATTCCGCCGTACAGACGGAACCGCAGACAGGTTTCGGATACGGCGGCGACGGATTCCACAAGACACGCGAAGAGATTTTCATCGAAATTTTCCAGCTTGTCAGGTCCGGTTTTCACAGTGCGCATTGTCCGGATCAGAGATTCGATTAAATCCTCAATATCCTGATTTTTTAATATGATTCGCCGTTCCCGGCGCAGTTCAGTAATTTGCGTATTGATTTCACGCAGTTGTCGGTTGTACGCTTCCTCGTCTATCAGGCCAGCCGTCCGGATTTTCGTGACTTTATAGCTTCTTTCCGTCGCTTCCGCGATTGCCCGATTGATGGCGAGCATCTCAGGATTTCCTCTTTGCAGCGCGGCGTTCAGATCATTCAGTTGTGAAACCGCGGGTTGAAGAACAGTCTCGATATTCTGTTTCAGTCTGTTGTACAGCGTTACAAACGCGGCGTATATTTTACTCTCCGGTATCCGTCCGACCGGACAGGCGGACGCGTTTCTGACGTGTGTCAGGCATGACCACGTCACGAAGCCGTTTTTCGATTTCTTTCTGACGAAAGTCGTTCCGCACTGTCCGCATATCATTTTTTTCGTCAGCGGGTAAATTCCCTGTTTTGATTTCAAACGGTAAGCCCGCAATCCCATCAGCCTCTGCGCGCGGGCGAAGTCGTCTCTGGATATAATGGCCGGATGCGTATTTTCAATGTAATACTGTTCCGCCGCTCCTTTGTTCGGCTTTCTGACAAACGGGAAAGCGTTCATGCTGTAAGTCTTCCGGCACAGCGTATCCCCGATGTATTTTTCGTTTGATAACAATTTCTGCACTGTCGCGGGACGCCAGTCGCCCCGTCCGGACGACGTGGGGACGCCTTTCTTTCGCAGTTCTTCAGAAATCCACTCCGTACCGTGTCCCGACAGATAACTCTCGAACATCCATCGGACAATCTCCGCTTCTTCCGGGACAATCTCCAGATTTTTGCCGTTTACGATTCGATACCCAAGAGGGGCGAAACATGTAATAAATTCCCCGCGTTCCATTCTTCGCTGATAGCTGATCCGTTGATTCTGTGAGATTGACACGGATTCTTCCTGCGCCAGCGCGCTGTAAACGCTCACCATCATTTCGGTAGTGAGCGCTTCCGTTCCGATATTCTCTTTCTCAAAGTAAATCGAAACCCCAAGCGCCGTCAATTCCCGGAGAAC
>CAJOFP010000067.1:0-1195 GCA_905233795.1 uncultured Oscillibacter sp.
TAAATCGCGTCGAGGCATATGTCGAAAAAATAGAGGCGCGTTCGCCGGAACTGGTAAATGAATACAGGGAAAAATTATACAAGCGATTAAAAGAAGTTTTAAAAGACACGACGATTGACGAACAGCGAATTTTAACTGAAGCGGCGATATTCGCGGATAAAACGGCTGTGGATGAGGAAACGGTAAGATTAAAAAGTCATGTCTCACAAATGCGGGATTTGTTGCAAAGCGACGCGCCGCAGGGCCGCCGTATGGATTTTTTCATTCAGGAAATGAATCGAGAGGCCAATACGATTGGATCGAAATGCAATGATTTGGAGATTGCCCGCGTAGTGGTGGAGTTAAAAGCCGAGATTGAGAAAATGCGCGAACAGGCGCAGAACGTGGAATAAAAAATAAAATATATAAATTATAATAAACGGGCGGGCGCGGATATGAACGGGGGGAATCGCGTATGACGCTGGTCAATATCGGTTTTGGGAGCTTTTTGTCTCTGGAACGGGCCATCGCGGTGATCAGCCCGGACAGCGCGCCGGTCAAACGGGCGATACAGGAGAGCCGGGAACGCGGTATGCTGATTGACGCGACATACGGGCGGAAAACGGCGTCCGTCTGGATTATGGACAGCGGCCATGTGATTTTATCGGCCATGCCGCCGGAGAATTTCGCGGACGCGCCGGAAAAAGATGATAAAAAATAAAAACGGCGTTATTTGAGATAAAAATATTTGAAAAGGACGCGCCGGGAGGAGATGTTTAATGATGAAAAGGGGCAAATTATGGATTGTCTCCGGGCCGTCCGGGGTTGGGAAAAGTACGGTTTTAAAAGAATTATTCGCCCGGCGAAAAAATATATGTTTTTCCGTGTCGGCCACGACGCGTCCGCCGCGGGACGGCGAACGGAACGGCGCGGATTATTATTTTTTAAGCGCGGATGAGTTTCGGGACTGGATCGCCCGCGATGAGTTTTTGGAATACGCGGAATATATCGGCAATTTTTACGGCACGCCGAAAAAATACGCGTATCAGGAAATGGACGCGGGACGGGATGTGATATTGGATATAGAGATACAGGGCGCGGAACAGGTAAAGAAACGCTGTCCGGAGGCGGTGGCCGTATTTATCGCGCCGCCGAGCCGTGAGGAGTTAGAGCGCCGTTTATTGAAACGCGGGACGGATGATATGGAAAAGATACG
>CAJOFP010000067.1:1235-5129 GCA_905233795.1 uncultured Oscillibacter sp.
ACGGTGGAGAATTTAAACGCGATTTTCACGGCGGAAAGTTGTAAGGCGGCGGACTTCCCGGATGATTTCTGGAAATAATAAAAAATAAAATAATAAATATAAAACAGGAGAGAGTGATTATTATGATGCTGTATCCGTCCATGGGTGAGTTAAGCGAGCATATTCCCAATCGTTATATGCTGGTCAATGTAGTGGCGCGGCGGGCGCGTCAAATCGCGTCGGCGTATGAGAACGCGCATATGGTTCTGGATGAAAAGCCGGTCACGCTGGCGATTCATGAAATACGGAAAGGCGATCTGGATTCGGAAGCCGCGATGAGATACGCGGGATAATAAAAAAATAAAATAAAAAATAAAAAATCGGAATGGAATGATGGAGACGGCGAGGATTGCGAAAACGGCGGTCAGCGCGGCGGTATATTTTATTGACAAGCCGTATGATTATTTAATCCCGGACGCGCTGGCGGAACAGGCGCGGCCCGGCGTCCGGGTCGTGATCCCGTTCGGGAACGGAAACCGGGCCTGTGAGGGAATTATACTCGCCGTCGGCGACGGGGAAAAATATAAGGGTTTGAAAGCGATTTCGGAAGTATTAGACCCGGAGCCGGTATTGGACGGCGCGGATATATCGCTTGCGCTGTGGATGGCGCGGCGGTATTTCTGCACGGCTTATGACGCGTTCCGCGTGATATTGCCGGCGGGCTTATGGTACCGGACGCGTGAAATCTGGCGTTTATTGGATAGTAATAAAAATAATAAAAACGGGACGGATCAGGACGCGGATTTAAATTTATTGGATTTGAATAATTTAAAAGTAGTGATAAAGATAATAAGACGGCGCGGGCGATTCTGGAGTATATACGGGAACGAAAAGGCCGGGCGGAATGGGAAAAAATTAAAATTTTATTCGGGGAAGTCAGGCGGATATTAAATAAGCTGGAAGAAGCCGGGATATTAAAGCATGAGACGGAGTCGCGCCGCCAAGGCGGGGACAGAGTTCACAAGGCGATTGAATTGGCGTTGCCGTCGGAGGACGCGCTGGCGCTGGCGGACATGAAGCGGCGGCGGTCTCCCGCGAGATTGGAAGTCGTGAGATTTTTAGCTGTTTCAGGCGGACGGGCGTCATGGGCGGATGTAAGATATTACACGGGCGCGGACAGCGCGATTCTGCGCGGCATGGAAAAAGACGGGTTAATTATAATCACGGAAGAAAACGACGCGGATTTAGATATAGATAATAATAATTTAAATAATTCGCCGGAAGAGATTGTATTAAATTCGGAACAGGAAAACGCGTATAATAAAATATATGATTTGATAGAAAAAAAAGAAGCGGCGGCGGTATTGTTGCGCGGCGTGACCGGAAGCGGAAAAACGCTAATATATTTAAAATTAGCGGAAGAAGTTTTAAAATCCGGCGGAAACGCGATGATATTAGTGCCGGAGATTATATTGACGCCGCGTATGATCCGGGAATTTCGGGCGCGTTTCGGCGCGGACGTGGTGTTATTGCATAGTTCGTTAAGAGTTTCAGAGCGATACGCGCAGTGGAAACGGGTGAAAACCGGGGAAGCGCGGATTGTACTGGGGACGCGTTCGGCGATTTTCGCGCCGTTGAGAAATTTAAAATTAATTGTTCTGGACGAGGAACAGGAGGATAGTTATCAATCGGAACAGCCGCCGCGCTATCACGCCCGCGAAATAGCGAAATATTTATGCGCGAGAGAAAAAGCGGTATTGGTATCCGGATCGGCTACGCCGTCGATTGAGACGGCATGGCAGGCGGAACAGGGCGTTTTTAAAAAGATTTTAATTCAGGAAAGATATAATCAAAAAAATTTGCCGAAAGTGATTATCTCGGATTTGAAAAAAGAATTGCGTTCGGGCAATCCGGGATTGATCGGCGCGGAATTAAGATATGAATTGCAAGAAAATTTAAAGCGCGGCGAACAGAGTATATTATTATTAAACCGCCGGGGAAGCAATAAAATGTTCTTGTGCGGCGAGTGCGGCTATATTCCCGTTTGTCCGCGATGCAGCGCGGCGTTGACGTATCACACGGCGAACCGGCGTATGATGTGCCATTATTGCGGCTATTCCCAATGGGAGATTGAATCCTGTCCGCAATGCGGCGGCGCGATGAAACATGTGGGGACGGGGACGCAGAAAGTAGAGGCGGAATTAAATAAAATATTTCCTGAAGCCGGTGTGCTTCGTATGGATTCGGACAGCGCGTCGGGACGCCATGAGGAATTATTAAAAAAATTCGAGCGGGAAAAAATAGCGATTTTATTGGGTACGCAAATGGTCGCCAAGGGTTTGGATTATGAAAATGTTACGCTCGCGGGCGTATTGCTGGCGGATCAGGCGTTATATATTGATCACTACAGGGCGGCGGAACGGACGTTTGATTTATTAACTCAAGTTACGGGCCGCGCCGGTCGGGGCGATAAGCCGGGCCGCGCCGTGATTCAGACGTATACGCCGGAAAATGATATAATACAAAGCGCGGCGGCGCAGGATTATGAGAAATTTTACGCGATTGAAATTCGTATGCGGGAATTGAGACGCTATCCGCCGTTCGCGGATTTGTTTCGCCTGACGGTTTCGGGATTGGAAGAGGAAAGAGTGCGAAAGGCGGCGGCGGATATTCGGGATATTTTATTACGCCGGAGCGCCGATTCGGATTTATCGGACGCGGAGCCCGAAGTATTAGGCCCCGCCCCGGCGCCGGTGTTGAAAATTAATTATAGATTTCAATATAGAATATTATTGGTCGCCAAAGATCAGCGTCCCGTCAGGAATTTATTAAGCTGGCTGTTAAAAAATTTCGCAAAAGACAAGGCGAATCGCGGTTTGTATTTATCTGTATTTCGCAACGGGACATGATAATATAAAATTATAATATAAAATTTATATAGCATAAAACGGGAGATTAAAATTTTATGGCGTTGAGAAAAATTGTGACGCAGGGCGACGATTGTCTGACAAAAGTATGCCGCCCAGTGACGGCGTTCAATCGCCGTTTATATGATTTATTGGACGATATGACGGAGACGCTGAAAGACGCCGGAGGCGCGGGACTGGCCGCGCCGCAAGTCGGGATTTTGCGCCGGATTTGTATCGTCATGGACGAGCCGACCGGGGAATATTATGAATTGATTAACCCGGAAATTATAAAGCAATCCGGGGAACAGTCGGGATTAGAGGGCTGTCTGAGCGTTCCGGGAAAATGGGGGATTGTGTCGCGGCCCCAGTTTGTGACGGTTCGGGCGATGGATCGCCACGGCGAATGGTTTGAACTGGACGGCGAGGATTTACTGGCGCGGACGTTATGTCATGAATTGGAGCATTTGGACGGGCATTTATACACGGAGCATATCGATCATTTTTTGTCGGATGAGGAATTGGAAGAGTATCTGGAACAGGAAAATCAGGAAAATAACGGGGAATAATATAATAAATAAATTTAAGGGATAAATTAAAATTTTATGAAAATTGTATTTATGGGGACGCCGGATTTCGCGGCGGTCTGTCTGGATGGCTTAATCAAAGCCGGGCATGAAATACGCGGCGTATTGACGCAGCCGGATCGGCCTAAAAATCGGGGGCATAAAATTATATACTCGCCGGTAAAAGAATTGGCGTTGAAAAATAATATATTAATATTACAGCCTGAAAGTTTGCGGAATGAGATTATTTTAAATGAAATTTGCGATAAAATACGGGAAACAGAACCGGATTTGATCGCGGTCGCGGCGTATGGGAAAATATTGCCGGAGAAAATATTAAATATAGCGAGATACGGGGCGATTAACGTCCACGCGTCTTTACTGCCCAAATATCGCGGCGCGGCGCCGATTCAACGGGCGATTATGGCCGGAGAGACGGAAAC
>CAJOFP010000067.1:5227-8276 GCA_905233795.1 uncultured Oscillibacter sp.
AAGATATAGAATCCGGCGCGGCGTCCCGGACGCCGCAAAATCACGCGCTCGCGGTTTACGCGCCTATGCTGTCGCGTAATGATTCGCCGATTGACTGGACGCGTCCGGCGCGTATGATTGACTGTCAGGTTCGCGGTTTAATCCCGTGGCCCTGCGCCGAAATGGTCTTGCCCATCGCCGGGACAGTCAAGATATGGGCGTGTGAAGAGACGGGAGAAAAATATAATAATATAATGCCGGGAAAATTGATAGCGGCGGATAAAAAAGGCCTGAAAATCGTCTGCGGGGACGGAAATATTTTGCTTGTGAAAGAAATACAGGCGAAAGGCGGCAAAAAAATGCCGTTCGCGGACTGGTATCGCGGACATCCGTTTGAGATATAATACGTATTATTCGGGTTATGGCGGTTATGGCGCGTACAGCGCGGACGCGATTTATTTTGTTTTATTAATCCCGGTTATGATTTTGTCTTTATGGGCGCAGTTTCAGGTAAGCGGGAATTTTAAAAAATACAGTCAGGTATATTGCGTGAACAGATTGACCGGGGCGCGGGCGGCGGAAGCCGTGTTGCGTTCGCACGGCGTATTTGGCGTCGGAATCCGGCGTTGTTCGGGTTCTCTGACGGATCATTATGATCCGCGTGATAATTGTATTTATTTGTCCGAGCCTGTATATGATCAGGCGACGGTGGCGGCGGTGGGCGTGGCCTGTCACGAGGCCGGACACGCGGTACAGTACGCGGAAGATTATTTTCCCATTCGAGTACGGAGCGCGGTCATACCGGCGACGCAATTTGGCTCTAAATTTTCTTTTATCGCGCTGTTTCTGGGCTTGATTTTAAACAGTCAGTCGCTGTTATTGACAGGCATTATATTATTTGGCCTGACGACGTTTTTCCAGCTTGTGACGCTTCCCGTGGAGTTTAACGCGTCGGCGCGGGCGATTCGGACGATTGAGGACGAGAGATTATTAAACGGCAATGAGATAACCGGCGCGAAAAGAGTTTTACGGGCCGCCGCTTTGACATATGTCGCGGCGTTGCTGATGTCGGCCTTACAGTTAATGCGTTATGTATTAATCTTCATGAGCCGGAACAATCGGAGGAGAGATTGAAAACGGAAATTAAACGGGATAGTAAACAAGATAGACAAGATAAACGAGATAAATCGGATAAGCGGGATAAACGCGATAATAAAAATAATAATAAAAACGCGGAAATAAAAGCAATAAAATCGGCGCGGGAAATCGCGTTGAAGATATTAACGGATTGTCATGTAAAAAACGCGTGGTCTGATATGGCTTTACGCGCTTATCTGGCGAGGAATAATTTATCAAATTCGGATTCGGCTTTGTGCGCCCGGATTGTATATGGCGTCTTGCAGAATCAGATTTTATTGGATTATGATTTGAAAAAATTTTGCGGTCGGGATTTAAAAAAATTAGATTTGATTATATTGGATATTTTGAGAATCGGCGCGTATCAGATTTTATTTTTAGACCGGGTGCCGGATTGGGCGGCGGTGCATGAGGCTGTGAATCTGGCGAAAAAATCCGGATACGCTTCCGCGGCGGGACTGGTCAACGCGGTTTTACGGAAAGTATCGGATAATAAAGAAAATATAAAAAATAATATTGAAAATAACGAATTATATCCGGCGGATAGTATAAAAAGACTGTCGATAAAATACAGCTGTCCGGAATGGATGATTGAAAAATTTATAGAATTGCTTGGACAGGATGAGGCGGAGGAATTTTTAAAATTTTGTAATATAATCCCGCCGATATATATACAAGCGAATTTGATAAAAATAGATGATAAAAGTTTATGCGCGGAGTTACAGGCGGCGGGAATGGATATAAAATTAAATTCATGGCTCGCCGGATGTCTGGAAGCGCGTGGAAATAGTATTATAAAATTGTCTGATACGGGAAAATTTACGGGGAAATTTTTCGTACAGGACCCGGCGGCGCGTCTGGTGACGATATTGGGCGGGGTAAAATCAAATATGTCTGTTTTGGACGTATGCGCCGCGCCCGGAGGAAAATCATTCGGCGCGGCGATTGATATGCGCAATCAGGGTGAAATTCTGGCGTGCGATATAAACGCGAAAAGATTAAAATTAATTCAGGACGGCGCGGCGCGTTTAGGATTTAATATAATTAAAACGGCGCGGGCCGACGGACGCGAATTTCATCCCGAATGGGAAAAGCGTTTTGATATGGTTCTTGTGGACGCGCCTTGTTCGGGATTGGGGATTTTGCGCAAAAAGCCGGATATAAGATATAAATATAAAGATTTGAAAGATTTAAAAAATTTGATTGAGATTCAAAAAGAGATATTGAATAACGCGGCGAATTATGTCAAGCCGGGCGGTCGGATTGTTTATTCGACATGCAGTATTTTACCGGAGGAAAATCAACAAGTCACGGATGAGTTTTTAAAACGGAATATCCGGGAATAGATAATAATAATCCCGGACAAGTCACGTTATGGCCCCAGCGTAATCAAACGGACGGGTTTTATATTCGCGTAATGACGAGAATAAAATAATAATGATAATATATATAATATAAATCAGGATTTAGGGATATAGATTATGGCGGATATGGATATAAAAAATTTAACGGATATAAAATCTATGTCCGTAAAAGAAATCGCGGATTTTATGGGGAGTATCGGCGAGGCGGGTTATCGCGGCAAGCAGATATTTTCATGGTTAAATAAAGGCGTCCGGGATTTTCAGGAAATGACGGATTTGTCAAAGAATCTGCGTATAAAATTAGCTGAGAATTGCGTATTATATACGCCTGTCGCGGTACGGAAACAGGTTTCTAAAATAGACGGGACGATAAAAATTTTATGGCGTTTTCACGACGGAAATCATGTGGAATCGGTTTTTATGAAATATAAGCATGGCAATACGGTATGCGTATCGACGCAGGCGGGATGTCGTATGAACTGCGCTTTTTGCGCGTCGGGCATTCGCGGACTGGCGCGGAATCTGACGCCGGGCGAAATTCTGGACGAGGTTATATTTACGGGTTTAGA
>CAJOFP010000067.1:8286-13575 GCA_905233795.1 uncultured Oscillibacter sp.
CTGAAATTTCTGGAGCTTGTGAACAGCCCGGACGGTTTAAATATCGGCATGAGGCATATTTCTTTGTCCACTTGCGGATTGATACCGGGGATAAAAAAATTAGCGGATATAAAATCGCAGTTTACTCTTTCCGTATCGTTACACGCGCCGGACGACGAGACGCGGTCAAGATTAATGCCGGTCAATCGCGCTTGGCCCGTGGACGCGCTTTTTACGGCGTGTCATGAATATTTCGAGAAAACCGGACGGCGGATTTCGTTTGAATACGCGTTGATAGACGGCGTAAACGATCATGACTGGCAGGCGGATCGAATCGCGGAAAAACTGCGCGGAATGCCGGGGCATGTAAATTTAATTCGATTAAATCATGTGGCGGGGAGCGGGTTTCAACCGTCAAAGCGCTTACGGGCGTTTCAAACGCGTCTGGAAAGTCACGGCGTAACGGCGACGGTACGGCGCGAACTGGGAAGCGATATTGACGCCGCCTGTGGACAGTTGCGGTCAAAACAGGAAGCGCGAATATAAAAATAAAATATAATTCACGCCCGTATTTTTTTATAATAAGTCGTGACAATCAGGACTTGCGCCGGGATATAAACCGTCCAGACCGTGAAATAAGCCGCCGTATAAATCGCCGTGCCTTCGGGGAAAATCACTTCCAGACCGACGTTTATATCACAAATCAGAAAAAGCGTCATGCCGATTGCGAAAAGCAAAGACGGCTTGTCTTGCGTATTTTGAATTGTCCGAAGTAAAGATGGCTTGTCTTTTTCACGCTGATTAATTACCCATGCCGCGAACATATTCGCCGCGAGCATGGAAATATTTAAAACGCCCAAAAAAATGCCGATTGTCAACAATCCCAGACGCCACGCGATCAAGGTCAATAAAATAAATAATACGGCGCGAAATAATAAATTTATTTTATCGGGATTTAAATAAATCATGTAGACAGTCTCCACGATACAGAACAGCGTGACGCCCGGCGTAAACATCGTCCCGCCGCCGTTTAAAGTCAGAAAGAAATCCGCGCCGCAGGTAATCAGTAAAGCGAGCGCGATGAGATTTTCACGGCTTTGAGATTTGAAACGGCCATAGGATATATAAATCCATATCGCCATGACAGTATTTAAAACGATTTCCGAATACCGGATGATTCGGACTGTCTGGGGCGGGAGCGTAAACTCCGTGATTTTAACGGCGATAAAAATAATTATGGCGGCTGTCAAATATATTTTATATATTATATCGCCGTCCCGGATTTTATTTTTCATGAGAAAACGCGCCTCCTGTATGATATTTTATAATTATTTTATTTATTTTATATAATATAGCGCTTTTTGTCCCGGTTCGCAAATAAAAATAAATAAAAAATAAATATAACGCTTGCGATAAGCGACGGAACGTGATATAATAATAAAATATAAAAATTATATATTTTTAATTATATAATTTTAAATTTTTAAAAGCGATGGAAAATCATGGAGATTAAAGCGGTTAAATTTCGGAAAGACGGATTTTATACGCAGCCGTTCGCGTTCGGCGGCGAAGAGGGAATGGATAAATTTGATAAAAATATCCGTTATCGCGGCAGTTTGCAGAATTATTTAATTGACACCGGCGACGAAGTGATTTTAATTGATACGGGTCTGCCCGCCGGGACGCCGGAAGAGGCTCCGGATGAAAACAGTCTGGCTTTTACGGGGAAAGATATTCGCGGCTATATCGACGCGTTCGCCGCGCTGGGCTACAAGCCGGAACAGGTGACGAAAATTTTATTGACGCATAAGCGCGCCGATCATTCCGGCGAATTGAAATCTTTCCCGAACGCGAAAATTTATGTGAACGCCGACGAACTGTCCGCGGACGAGTTACAGGGCGTTTCTAATTTGATTCCCGTGCGTTTCACGGACGGGGCGTATTATAATTTCCCGGCGTGTCAGAAAATCCGGGACGGAATTTATTTTATCAAAGCGAAAGGCCACACAAAAAGACGGCATGACAGGCGGATCGCCCGTTACGCCGTCTTTTATAAATAAATAAAATAAATTAAGCAAATCAAACAAGTCAACAGATAATCGGAAAAAACGCCTGTTTACCACAGTCGGCTTGGATCGTCCGGCCAGTCCTCAAATTTTTGGGGTTCCGTCATAACGCCGCCCGTGACGCCCTCCAAATCCTCAACGCGTAAAACCGCGTTTTCATCAAACAGGCGTTTGCGCAGGGCATTTCTGTGCGAACAGTTGGAAAACGCGCCGCCGCGTAACAGATTTTCCATCATATCCTGATTCCTCTCCTCAAATATTCCGCCCATGACATCAATCGCCTTTCAATCGCTTCTGTATTTTACGCGTTTTCCATGCCTGTTTTACTTATTCTATGCGTTTTCACGCGTTTTTATACGCTTTCCGCGCTTCTTACGCGGAAAATTGATTCCGCGTGATTATTCCCAAGCCTTGGAGCAATCGTGCATTCCCTGATAGTCGACCGCGTCGTTGTAACACGCGTCGTTCGTGCCGCACCAGCTCCCGTCCCCCACGGTGGCGGCGCAGTTCGGGAAATGTCCGCCCTTGTAGATATTGCGGCGGTGCTGTATCACACAACCCTCATCCTCCGGCCCGTTGTCTCCGCCGGAGACGGCGTTCAAATCGTCAAGCGAGACCTCCTGATCGAGAATCTCTTTCGCCTTGGGATCGTTTTCCATGTTCGCCATGATAAATTACCTCCTGTTTTTTTATCCTCCCCCCGCCGCCGTTCAGACGCGCCGGGGGGATTGAAACGCAACCGGCGCGATTATTTCCACGCTTTTTTGCAGTCGCTAATGCTGCATTTGTCCATGTGCGTATACACAACCGCGTTGTTATAGCACGCGTCATTGGTGCCGCAGTGGCTCCCGTCCTCCACGGTGGCGGCGCAGTTCGGGAAGCCTCTGCCGCCCGGACGGATGTCGCGGTAATATTCCTGTACGCAGTTGCCATTGTTCGCCGATTCGCCCCCGGAGACGGCGTTCAAATCGTCAACCGAAACCTCCTGATCCAATACTTCTTTCGCCTTGGGGTCATTTTCCATGTTCGCCATGATTCATTACCTCCTGTTTTTTTAACCCTTCCCCCTGTCCCCCTTCCCTTTCAGGGACGGGGGAACAAAATTTTCAAACTTTCCAAGTTCCCCCTGAAAGGGGGGATTTAGGGGGGTTTTATCTTCCCCCCGCCGCCGTTCAGACGCGCCGAGGGATTGGCATTTTAAGCGGCGAGATTATCTCCACGATTTTTTGCAGTCGCTGATCGAACAGCCGCCCATGCCCTCATAGACAACCGCGTCGCTGTAACACGCGTCCGTGTCGTCGCAGTGGCTCCCGTCCTCCACGCTTTTGGCGCAGTTCGGGAAACCTCTGCCGCCGTACATGGAACGGTAGTGATTGTCCCGACAGCCGCCTGTAGTCGTTCCCGTATCGTCATCCAGTTCGCCGCCGCCCGACACGGCGTCCAAATCGTCTTTGGAAACCTCCTGATCGAGGATCTCTTTCGCCTTGGGATCGTTTTCCATGTTCGCCATGATAAATTACCTCCTGTTTTTTTTAACGCAATCCCCCGCCGCCGTTCAGACGCGCCGGGGGGATTTATTTCGCGTGATTATCTCCACGCTTTCCCACAATCCCTCATTCCATCATACTTAACCGCGTCAAAGACACACGCGTCATTATCGCCGCACCAGCTCCCGTCCTCCACGGTGGCGGCGCAGTTCGGGAAGCCGTTGCCGGCGTAGATTTCGCGGTATTCGCTGATAACGCACTTGAAACGCTCCCCATCGCCCCCGGCGACGGCGTCCAGCTCGTCGGGTGAAATCTCCTGATCGAGAATTTCTTTCGCCTTGGGATCGTTTTCCATGTTCGCCATGATATTGCCTCCTGTTTTATCATCTTCCCCCCGCCGCCGTTCAGACGCGCCGGGGGGATTTATCCCGCGCGATTATTCCCACGCTTTATGGCAGTCGGAACCTCCACAGCCTTTTAAGTTCGTGTAGACAATCGCGAAGGAGACACACGCGTCGTTTGAGCCGCACCAGCTCCCGTCCTCCACGGTGGCGGCGCAGTTCGGGAAGCCTCTGCCGCCGTAGATGTTGCGAACCAAGCCCTCCACGCAGTCATCGGCGCCCGCGCCCCCGGCGACGGCGTCCAGCTGGTCAAGCGCGATTTCCTGATCCAATATCTCTTTCGCCTTGGGATCGTTTTCCATGTTCGCCATGATTCATTACCTCCTTTTTTTATCATCTTGCGTTTATATTCCAATCCAATGTCATTCACTTTAAGAAATCCCCCCAGCCGCTTCGCGGCTTTCCCCCCCCTTTAACAAGGGGGGCTTGAGACGCTTTCTCCCGTTTTTGCCCCCCTTGCCAAAGGGGGGTGGCGGCGCAAGCCGCCGGGGGGATTCAATTAAGTTAGTGACATTGATTCCAATCCCCGCCGCGTGAAACGTCGGGAAAATTGAAACGTAACCGGCGTGATTATCTCCACGCTTTGCGGCAGTCGCTTATGGTGCACCCGCTTGTGAAGCCATGATAGACAACCGCGTTGTTGTAGCACGCGTCATTGGTGTCGCAGTGGCTCCCGTCCTCCACGGTGTTGGCGCAGTTCGGGAAGCCTCTGCCGCCGTAGATGTCGCGGCAGTTGTTTTTCAGACAGCTGGCCTCGCTGCCTTCGGACGGAATATAAATGCCGCCGGAGACGGCCTCCAGCTCGTCAACCGAAACCTCCTGCTCCAATACCTCTTTCGCCTTGGGATCGTTTTCCATATTCGCCATAATTGATTACCTCCTGTTTTTTTTATCATCTCGCGTTTATATTCCAATCCCCGCCGCGTGAAACGCCGGGAAAACTGAAATCCAAACGGGCTTAATGCCACGCTTTAACGCAGTCCAGAACGCTGCACCCGTCTGTGATACCCGTATACGCGACCGAGGGATTATAACACGCGTCGTTTGAGGAACATGTGCTCCCGTCCTCCACGGTGGCGGCGCAGTTCGGGAAGCCTCTGCCGCCGTAGATATTGCGGTAATGCTCATTCACGCAGTTATTTTTGTCAGCTTCCTCATGCTCTCCGTTATATCCATACGGACAGCCACTGCCGCCGCCGGCGACGGCGTCCAGCTCATCAACCGAGACTTCCTGATCCAATACCTCTTTCGCCTTGGGATCGTTTTCCATGTTCGCCATAATTGATTACCTCCTGAATTTATATATATATTTCCCACGCGGACAAACCGCGTTCAGGACTGTTATTATTTATTATT
>CAJOFP010000068.1 GCA_905233795.1 uncultured Oscillibacter sp.
TTGTTTTTGGATATTTTGTCGGGTAGCTTCTCCTTTCTGATTTCTTTTCTTCAAGCTCTCGTATTTCCTCGAAAGTTTTCGCTGTTCACGGCGCAAGCGTTTTTCTAAACGCCGTATTTCTTTTGTGTAATTTATATTTTTAAATACTTTTCCATCGCTGACAGTGGCGAAATTTTTAATTCCCAAATCCACGCCGATTCCGTCTGTCTCCGGGATTTGCTTTTTCCTGTCCGGGACTTCCGACAAAACCGACACAAAAAATTTTCCGGCTCTTTTTGACACCGTTCCGCTTATAATAGACCCGTTTATTGGCAAATATCCGTACTCTTTTAATCTCACCCATCCGAGCGTCGGGATTTTGATTCTATGCCGCTGACAGATAATCGGCTGTTTTTCGCCGTTTCTCACGAAATACATCTTCGGGTCTGACTTTCCCTTTTTCTTAAATTTTGGAAAACCCGCTTTTTTGTCAAAAAACCGCTTAAAAGCCTGTTCCGCGTTCATAATCGCTTTCTTGACGGCTTTACTGCTCACTTCTTTTATCCATGATTTTTCAGGGTTCGCCGGTAAATATTCATTGTTCAGCCATACGGAAAAGGTCATTCCGGACATGAATTTCTCTTTCGCCTCATATCGCTTTTGATTTGTCTCGATATAAAGATTATAGACAAACCGGCATACGCCGATTGTGCGCGATATTGCGCTTTTTTGTTCACCCGTCGGGTTGATTTCCGTCTTGAAACTCTTTCGCAAAATTCTCATCCCCTTTTGCGGGGTATATTTTAACACATTTTTTTATATTTTTCCATTATTTTAACTACTTATCGTAAACTCCTCGATTTTATTTTATATTATATTTTATATTTATATTATTTTATAACTTTTAATCAACGCTCTCACGAATACGAACCTGCACTTCATAATTGCCCATGATTCCCACATCCGGGCCGTTCCGAACGCTGACCTGCGCCGGAACCGTCACCACGCCCGACGCCGCCGCGAAATCTTTCAATCTCGGCGTGACGATCAAATTACTTTCCGTCACGGCGTCCACAGAAGCCGACGCGCCGAATACCGATACCGTCAGACTTTCCGTCAAGACCTCCGCCGTTTTCCCGTCCGAAAGCTGCGCGGCGTCTATTACAAAATTCTCCGTCTCGACATCCCGGAACGCCATATCTTTAAAAGCGATTTGCATTGTCGCCCGCGTCACGCCGCTCTCGTTCTGACATCCATCCGGAATCTCAATCGAATAAGTATGAATCACACGCCCTTCCGCGCCGACTAAATCCAATAAATTCTGTTCGCCCAGTATAATCTCGCTGACATTTTCCAGATTGGCCGCCTCACCGGATACCGTCACAAATTCCGGCTCGATTTTATAAGAAATATTATTCTTTTTCGCCCCCGGCGCCTCTAAAAACTCCACGATTAAATTTAAATCTTTCGTCAAAGATACCGGAAGCGTCACTGTAATTTGCGCCGTTGTGGCGCGAAAATGATAATCTTCTATTAATTCATCCGATTCGTCATAAAATTGACAGGTCAATCTCCGCGTGGTCGTTTCTTTGGCTTCCGGGCCCACATCCAGCGTCACTTTCGCGTAACTGACTTTCGACAATTCCTCTTCCAAGCCCTGTAATTCCACGGTATTCTGTGACAACTGAATCTGTCCCGCCGAATAGCCCTCCGCGACGTTGCCCATTAATTCACAACGAATATCCACTTCTTTCCGCGTCATTTCGCTGATTTGCACCGTGGCGTTTTCTATGCTCCAGTCCACACGATTCACGCGGGCGAAACGCTGTCCCGCCGCGATAGTCGCCCGGCCTTCTTCATTTAAATACGATACAGTATATTGCACTGTCTGCGTGCCGGGACTGGTAATATTCCCAAGATTCGCGCTGACCCTTATGCGGCTTCGATCTAATTGACAGACCAGCGTCCGCGCCCCCTCAAACGTCAAATCCACGCTTTCGCTCGTCTCGTCCCCGTAAGACAGCATTAAACCGTTTTCCGCAAGCGAATTTAAACCCGTATACTCAATCGGAATATCCGTGATTTTCTGCCGCGCCGGGTACGCGCTCCCGTTGTTCCCATACGAATCCACATAAAACCAAATCCCGACCGCTACGACAATCGCCAAAAACGAATATAAAAACCGCTCCGGGCCTCCGCGTTTCCGCTCCTGATTGTCCATTGATTACGCGTCCCCCTTTTCGCCGCGACTGAACATCCGTTTAAAAATTAAAAATTTATCATCCTCGCCGCTTTCGTCCTCACGCGACAACAATTCATTGCGCAATAAATTTTCCAGCGTCTCCGGCTTCAAATGCCGTTTCAACATGCCGCCCGACGCCACGGAAATCGCTCCTGTCTCCTCCGACACAATAGCGACAATCGCGTCCGAGTTTTCACTCATGCCGATTCCCGCCCGGTGACGCGTTCCCAAATCCCGCGACAGATTCACGTTTTTACTTAACGGCAACACACAGCCCGCGCCCAATATCCGTCCCCGGCGGATAATCACCGCCCCGTCATGTAAAGGCGCTTTCACGAAAAATATATTTTTTAATAACTCGCTCGATACCGACGCGTCTAAAACCGTCCCGTTTCTCAACATATCGTCCAATAACATTTCGCGTTCAAACACGATTAAAGCCCCTGTCCGCGTCCGGCTCATCTCCGTACACGCCAAAACCGTTTGGGAAATCGCGTGCTCCACTTCGCCCACGCTGACCATCGGCGTGAAAAACGTCATAATGCGCCGACTTCCCACCTGTTCCAATATTCCGCGAATTTCCGGCTGAAATATAATAATTAACGCCAAAACGCCTAAATCCACCATGCGGTTTAATATAAAATTCACGCCGTGCAGATTCAATAAAGACGAAATAAACAGCGCGGCGAGAAAAATCAACAAGCCTTTTAACAAACTCGCCGCTCTGGTTGTCCGCATTAATTTAAATATCCGATAAATTACATAGGCCATAACGGCCATATCCAGATAACCCACGATATGGATAGAGAGCAAATAGCGGCCCAGATAAGCGGCTACCTCCGCGAGATTCAATTCCATTCCGTTTCCATCCCCTTCCGCGTCGTTCGACGGCGAATTTCAAATATTTTCAATCTCTTTCAATCTTTCATTTCCAATTTCAAATCCGCCGTCCGGCTATCCTTTTGAATTTCTATCATTTATTTTTATAATCGCAATATATATTTTTATTAAATATTATTTTTTAATTATATAATAATATTAATATTTTTAAATATTATATAAAATAACAGCGGGGATTGCAAGGCGTTCCCCGCTAAAAATTACCGATACGCGAAAAATTCAAAAATTATTAAAAATTATTAAAATTTTTCATCTTATCCGCGATTTTTTAAAATCATTTTCAAAGCCGTCAAAAATTTCAAGACCTCTTCCGACGTATTGAACGCCGAAAAACTGATTCTGACCGTCCCGGTGTCCAGCGTCCCGGCGCTTTTATGCGCAAGCGGCGCGCAGTGCAGACCGGCGCGAACCGCGATTCCCTGTTCCGCCAGCGCGTCGCCGATTTCCTCCGTATCCATGCCCGCGACCCGGAACGACACAACGCCCGTCTGATCGCGCAAACCCGTCAAAGAAAATACCTGTACATCCGACATCTCGCGCAACGCGTCCGACGCCATCAGCGCAAGTCTGCGCTCCGTACCGCATATCGCCGCCGGACTTCGCTTTCTTACATATTTTACGCCCTCCAGCAATCCCGCGATTCCCGGCATATTATGCGTCCCGCTTTCCAGTCTGTCCGGCAGAAATTCCGGCATATCCTGACTTAAAGACTGGCTTCCCGTGCCGCCCTCTATTAAAGTCCTGATATTTTTATTATTATTTATATCTCCGCACAATAAAACCCCGGTTCCCTGCGGGCCGTATAATCCCTTGTGTCCCGGCATGGCGATAAACGCCGGATTTAATTTTTTGATATTTATATCTATCATGCCCGCCGACTGCGACGCGTCTATTATCAACGGCTTTCCCGTTTTATTACATAACGCCGCTATAGCCTCAATCGGCTGTATAAATCCGAATACGTTGGAAACATGATTGCAAATCACCACGTCAATATCCGGCGTGATTAACTTCTCAAAAGCCGCGATCGCCGCCGCTTCCTGAAACAACGGCGCGTCCGCGACAAATATCCTCGCGCCCAACGCTTTCAAAGGCCGCGTCACGGCGTTATGCTCATAGCCCGATATAACCGCCCGTCCGCCGGGCGGCGTCAGACTTTTTATCGCTATATTTAACGCGTGTGTGGCGTTCATCGTAAATATCACGCGTTCAGGATTATCCAGATAAAATAATTCCGCGATTTCCTCCCGGCATCGCAAAGCCGTTTCCGCCGCCAGCGCCGCCGCCGGATACGCCCCGCGCCCCGGCGTACTCATACGCTCCATCGCCGATAAAACCGCCTCTTTCACTTCCGGCGGCTTCTGAAAACTTGTCGCCGCGCTGTCCAGCCAAATCATAACGCCGCCTCCAAATATTCATGATTTCTATATAAAAAAGCCCGCGCCGGGTTCAGATTTTCCCGCCGCAGGACTTCCAGAGCCTCCCGCAAATTTCCGGTCGGCAACCGTACCGCGTATGCGCAACCGGTGTTCGACAATTCCATCGGCGCCCGAAAAACCCGACAGGAAATCCCGGCCCGCTCCAACGCTTTCCGCGTCCTCTGCGCGTAAGTCACGGATCGGGCGATTAAAATATCATATTCTTCAGATAATATATGCCGCAAAATATAGCGCCCCCTTTCCGTCCATCCTATGCCCCGCGCCCGTCAAGCGTTCGTGAAAATCAAAATGATACAAACCGGCGCGTTTTAAAATACAAAATCCTGAAATCTATCAAATAAAAAACGGAAACGCGCCCCCACATCGAAAGGAGTAAACTCCAAAGGGTACGCGTTTCCGTTTTGCTTATCAGCCGGACGGCGAATTATTTCACGCTTGTTTCACACGCTTTACGCCGCCCGGCGCGTCACGGACGGGTTTCCCATGCCCAATCCGAGGAACGCCAAATAATGCGTGGAAAATTGAACGGATTTTAAATTAAGATTCAGATTCCGCTCTGGTTACGTTAAATATGCAAGTCGCGCTGACACTCTTATCATTCTTATCCGTAATTGTGACGATAATCTTACCGCTGTTTTTACCGGTAGCAAGCGTCGCGGTAATTGTTCCGGCTGTACCCTCACCGGTTGAGACATATGTCGGCTGTCCAGCATCAGTAAAGTTC
>CAJOFP010000069.1 GCA_905233795.1 uncultured Oscillibacter sp.
TAATCCTGCAAAGCCGTATGAATCACATGGCGTTCATAGGCGTTCATGGGTTCCAGCGTCCGACTGCGGCGGAATTTAATCACTTTCGCCGCCTCTTTCCGCGCCAGATTGCGTAAACTGCGTTCCCGTTTCTCCCGGTATCCCTCCGCGTCAAGCTGTACGCGGACGCGCCCGCCGGAACGGTTGACGGCGTAATTGGTCAGCTGCTGGACGGCGTCAAGGGTTTCGCCGCGCCGTCCGATTAAAGACCCCATATCCTCGCCCTCTAAAATCACTTTATAGCGCGCGTTTTCGCCCGGATAAACCCGGATTACGGGCTTTAAATTCAAATGTTCGAGCAAGCCGGACAAAAATTTCTTAATCGCCTGTGATTTTTCATCGTCGCTTTCCTGATCGGAAAAAACGGGCGGGGCGTCATCGAATTTCTTTTTCTTATTCCCGCCGGAATCCTGATTATTATTATTATTATTATTATTTTCCTGATTATCTAAATTATTATCTAAATCCGGCTTCAAGTCCTGATTATTTTGACTGGGCTCCGGCTTGGAATCCGAATCGGCTTTTTTATTATTTTTAATATTTTTATTTTTTCCGGCGTTTTTATCCGCCTTTTCGCCGGAATCTTGATTATTATTATTATTATTATTATTATTTTCCGGCTTTTTCTTGCGGTTGCGGCTTTTCCGCGTCCGTTTTTCGGGATTTCGCGCCTGATCCGTATCTTGATTTATATCTTGATTAATATCCTGATTTCGCTCTTGATTTAAATCCTGATTGCCGTCTTGCTTATCCTGATTTCGCTTTGAATCCTGATCGGCGATTTTATTATTATTATTATTATTATTATTATCCGGGATTTCTTTCCCGTAGCCGATCCGGATTTTGGCGTCAGTACGGCCAATGCCTAAAAAGCCCGCTTTGGCGCGTTCCAGAATTTCCACGGTAATTTCATCGCGTTCCAGATTTAATTCGCGTAAGGCCTTGTCAATCGCCTCTTCTTCGGTTTTGCCCGTAAATTCGAGATAATAAGCGCGCATAATTTTTTATTTCACTCCCCGTACCGATCCGCCTGATAAGAGCGGCCTCTCGCGTATGGCCTGTCCCCGACGCGTCCGGCTTCGTTCGTGCTGTTTTTATTCGCTTTATTTTTCTTCGCCTCACGCGCCGCCTGTTGGCGTTCTTTCAGTTTCGGTTTCGACGCCGCTTCTTTTTCGCGCAAAGCCTGTTGTTTCAAGCCCTCTTCGACGCGGCGTTTCCTGTCGGCTTCTATCGCGGCGGCGCGGGCGTTCTCTTCTTCTTCTAATTTTTGATTAAAAAACTTGCCCATGAACCATTCCTGCGCGAATGACAGTCCGCTTTGGGCGATCCAGTACAGACCCAGCGCGGCGGGCATGGTGAACGCGATAAACACGGAAAATAAAGGCATCGTGTACATCATGGATTTTGTGGACGACGCGGCGGCGCTGTCGGCCTGCGGATTCTGTTTCATGCTCAATCGGGACAGTAAAAACTGGGACGCGCCCGCCAGAATCGGGATTAAAATTAATCCGATTGACGCCCAAGAAAAATTAAAATTTTTTAATACGCCGGACGGAATCGCCGCCAAATCCAGACCGATAAAATTATAATTTAAATTAATCCAGCCGTCTATACCGTCGGCGATTTCCGGGAATTTCTCCGTAATCGTTTTGACAAGCGTAATTTGTCCGGTGCCGGTTAATTGCGTAAAGCCGTTTTTCATGAGTACCGGCGCGCCGTCGCGCATGAATATAATAGAACTAATATCGCCGCCGGACGCCGTCAGCGCGTCGCTGACTTTCTGGACCAAATCTTCCAGAACCTGTTCAGACAAGTACATAAATCTTGTCACGGGTTGACGGATAATCGAATACAAGGCGATTAAAATCGGCAGAGGCAGAAAGCTCCACAGGCAGCCGCTCATGGGATTGACGCCCTCTTCCTCGTATAATTTCTGTATCTCCTCGTTCATTTTCATCTGATTATTCGCGTATTTTTTTTGAATCTCCTGCATTTTGCCGCTCATACGGCTCATTCTGATCATGCTTTTCTTGCTTTTCAGCTGGAACGGCAGGAGAATTAATTTTAAAATCACGGTAAAAAATATAATCGCAAGGCCATACGAACCGGTTAAATTATAAATCACCCGGACCAGCCAAGCGAACGGGACACAAATCCAGTATCCAAGAGTCGCAAACATTCAATTTCCTCCTGAAGGGAATCAATCAGCGAAATTAAAATAAAATAATTAAATAATTAAATTAAAATTAATAAAATCACGGTACGGGGTCATAGCCGCCTTTATGAAACGGATTGCATTTTAAAATCCGCCGCGCCGCGAGACAGCCGCCTTTTATAGCCCCGTATTTCTCAACGGCTTCCAGCGCGTATTGGGAACAGGTCGGATAAAAATTACATCTGCGGGGATATAACGGCGAAATTTCTTTTTGATAAAATTTTATCGCGCCGGTCAAAACGCGTCTTGTCATGATAAAACTTCTCCCCCGTCGGGCTTCCTGTTCCCGTTTATACTCCCGTTTCAATCTTGATTATATTCCCGCTTCAATCTTGATATAAATCCCGTGTGATTTCACGCGATTTTTCACGCGGTTCCAATAAAATATTTAAAATATTCAGCTGGCGGCAGAGCCTGTCAAAAACCGCGTTCAATTCCGCCCATGACGCGTTCAAAGTCCGAACGCGGGCGACTAAAATAATATCATAACCGGGCTTTAATTTATCCTGATTTAATCTATAAATCTCACGCAGACGCCGCCGCGCCCGGTTGCGTTTCACGGCGTTCCCGATTTTCACGGACGCGGTCAGACCAAAGCGGGAATATTTTAATTTATTCTTGCGGCAATAAATTACCATACAGCCGCCCGCCGCCGACTGTCCGCGCTGGTACAGGCGGCGGAACTCATAATTTTTTTTCAGCGATTCCGCCCGACCCGTCATAAAAAATTTCCCGTCCAATCTTTTTTATTTTTTATAATTTTTATAATTTTTATAATTTTTTTTAAATTTTTTAACCCAAACAGGGACGGGGGAATCCGTGATTCCGCCGTCCCCGTCAGACGTTATCACACCGCATATCCCGCGTATTCAGCGTATCGGGCGCGATTTTACCGCCCGTTTTCACATGACAAACGCGATTTTCGGACATCTCAATAAGAGAGGCGTATGCGGCCCTTGGCCCGGCGGCGGGCAAGGACTTTGCGCCCATCGCGGGTGGACATTCTTTTCCGAAAGCCATGGACTTTCTGACCGTGGCGTTTTCTGGGCTGATAGGTTCGTTTCGTCGCCATGTAACTCGCACCTCCTCGTAATCGCCGTTATTTTCACGGCGTTGTCTTGACAGTATAGCATATTTCTATCAAAGGTGTCAACAGGCGTCCGGCGGGTTTGACGGGAAATTTACGCGGAAAGTTTTCCGACAGGCTTTTCATTTTTCACGCGGTAAAAAATCCCGCGCCGTTCCCGGAAATCAAAATCCTGAAACGGCGCGGGCGTTTATTTTATAAATAATTTAAATAATTTAATTTAATAATAAATTATAAATTATTTATTGTCGACTGAATACATATACTTGATCAATTCGACCATCTTGTTGGAGTAGCCGCACTCGTTGTCATACCAAGAAACGACTTTGACGAATTTATCGGTCAGGGCGATGCCGGCCTTTTCGTCGAAAATGGAGGTCAGCGGGCAGCCGATGAAGTCGCTGGAGACGACGTCTTCATTGGTATAGCCCAGAACGCCTTTCAGGCCGCCGTCGGCGATGTCTTTTTCGCTGTATTCTTTCATGGCGGCGCAGATGTCGGCATAAGAAGCGGACTTCTGGAGGCAGACGGTCAGGTCAACGACAGACACGTCGAGAGTGGGGACGCGGATAGACATACCGGTCAGTTTGCCGTTGAGTTCGGGGATGACTTTGCCCACGGCCTTGGCGGCGCCGGTGGAGGACGGGATCATATTGCCGGTGGCGGCGCGGCCTCCGCGCCAGTCTTTCAGGGACGGACCGTCGAGCAGTTTCTGGGTCGGGGTGACGGAGTGAACGGTGGTCATGAGGCCCATTTCAATGCCGAAAGTTTCATTTAAAACTTTGGCGATGGGGGCGAGGCAGTTCGTCGTACAGGACGCGTTGGAGACATAAGTCATGCTGGAGTCATAAACTTTGTTGTTGACGCCATAGACGAACATGGGGGTAACGCCGTCGGCGGAGGGGGCGCCCATGATAACGTGTTTCGCCTTGCCGCCGGTGATATGGCCTTCGCAAAGCTCTTTCTTCAGGTGCACGCCGGTGCATTCGCAGATATATTCCGCGCCGACTTCATACCAAGGAATGTCGGACACGTCGGCTTTACCGGCTGTGAAGATGGTGATGGGCTTGCCGTCGACGACCAATTTGCCGTCTTTGGCTTCCACGGTTCCGGGGTAACGGCCATGCGTGGAGTCGTATTTGAGCATATAGACCATATAGTCCAGATTCATGAAGGGATCGTTAATCGCTACGACCTCGACGCCCTCATGCTGGAGCGCGGCGCGGAGAACCAGACGGCCAATGCGGCCAAAGCCATTGATACCAATTTTCGCGTTCGCCATAATAAAAAAGACTCCTTTCGTATTCCGGCGGCGCGGGATAATCCCGCCGCCTTTTCAACATTCGATATAATAACATATTCCCGATTTTCGCGCAATTATCAATTCAAACAATTCCAATAGGGGAAATTTGTGGAATATGACAAATTCATGACAATCTTTACAGTATGATAACAAATATATTTATTTATATTTATATTTTTTAATATTTATTTTTTTATATTGATTTATTTTCTCACGCGATTGACATTCCGGGGGATAAAAAATATAATGAAAAAAATATGAGAATGGATGATATAAAAATTTTTTTAAAATTTTTTAAAAATCCTGTCTCCGAAAGCGTTTCCGCTACAAGCGGCACGGTGTCAATAAGAGCCGGAAAATTTTTTGTGTCGGTCTTGTCGGAAGTCCCGAACAGGAAAAAGCAAATCCCGGAGACGGACGGAATCGGCGTGGATTTGGGAATCAAAACTTTTGCGACAGTTAGTGACGGAAAAGTATTTAAGAATATAAATTACACAAAAGAAATACGGCGTCTGGGAAAGCGCTTGCGCCGTGAACAGCGAAAACTTTCGAGGAAATACGAGAGCTTGAAGAAAAGAAATCAGAAAGGAGAAGCTACCCGACAAAATATCCAAAAACAA
>CAJOFP010000070.1 GCA_905233795.1 uncultured Oscillibacter sp.
AGATATTGCGGTAATAGTCATTCACGCAGTCACCGCTCCCTGAGCTCGCGCCCCCGGCGACGGCGTTCAAATCGTCAAGCGCGATTTCCTGATCCAATATATCTTTCACCTTGGGATCGTTTTCCATGTTCGCCATGATAAATTACCTCCTGAATTTATATATATATTTCCCACGCGGACAAACCGCGTTCAGGACTGTTATTATTTATTTATTATTTATCAGGCGTTCGCGGGCGTTTCCTCCGGCTCCGGAAAACTGTCCTGATATTTCTTGACAAATTCCGCCGCTTTTTCAAACCAGCCGTGTTTAAAGAAATCGCACGCCTCCTGATCAATGCCCTTGTAATCCACGCTTGTTTCGCCGCAGGCGCAGGCGCGACAGCCGCCGCCACAGCGTAAACGATACGCGCAGTCATGGCATTTTTCGTTATGCTCGATACACTCGCCCATTTTAATCAGACAGGTATCTTTATAATACGAATCCGACAGAATCTCGCTCAGGGGCTTTTCCAAGACGGAATCAAACATGGGGTCAATCGCCGTGCCGCCCAGCGTCATGCAGGGCAGGATTTTTCCGACGGGGCTGATATACATCCCGGTACGCACGGCGCCGCAGGCGAATGATTTGTCGGCGCCCGTCACGCCGCTGTATTTACAGAACGGAATGGAAATGACCCGATCTTTTTTGTCGAAATCCAGAATCCCGCAGAACTGGGCGGATAACGGCATACCGTCCGCGACGTATTGCGGAATATAATCCAAAATCGCCTGATTGGCCTCGTCCTGCGTTAAAAAATGCTCCGTTTCGTTTTTCCAGCGTCCGGTCGGCGTCGCCACGTTCATTTTTAAATGCACAAGCCCCAGCGACGCCAGAAGATCAATCGTTTCTTTCAAAGTTCCGATATTATGCCGGTGCAGACACATGGACGCGCTGGTCTGATAGCCGCGTTTATTTAATAATTTAAAAGCCCGTATCACGGCTTTTTCCGCGCCGTCCACGCCGCGCATCCAGTCATGCCAGCCCACGCCGTCGAAACTCATGTGAACGGCCGGACGCATATTCCGTTTTTCCAGTTCGTCCAATAATTTGTCGTCCACCAGTTCGCCGTTGGAATACAGCGTATCAAGATATATATTCCGTTTTTTGATCTCGTCCAGAATTTCATAAAAACTCCCGTGTACCAGCGCTTCGCCGCCCGTCAGCGCGACCGTGCGGACGCCGCAGGTTTTCAGCTCGTCCAGAATATGCGCGCACTGTTCCAGCGTCAGATCCTCGCCGTGATAATCCGGCGCGGACATGAAACAATGCCGGCAGTTATAATTGCAGCGCCCCGTGATCGACCATTGGACGCTGGATTTATAAATGCCGGGAAAGCTCTTGTACTCCTGCCACGGCTCCAGATACGTTTTCCCGTCGCTTTCCAGCACGATTTTCCGGTCTTTCAGACGTTCAAACAGTTTTTTCTGCTTGTCCGTCATCTCGCTTTCGTCAATATCATGCCGTCCGTCCATCGCGTATACCAGCTGATAGCATTCTTTGTCAAAAAAATCACAGTAATGCGGATTCGGGTACCGTAAGCCGAAAGGCAGTCCTTTCCAGCCGCACAGTTCAAAACCTTTTTCTAAAATATAATAAGCCATCTTTCGCCCTCACCTTTCCGAACCGGTTTTCATCCCGTTTCTTTCGCGTTTCGCTTTATATATCTTATATACGACGCGTCGCGGCTTTTGGAGACAGGATTTTAAAAATTTTTTTAAAAATTTTTTTCCCGTCCAAAAACCGCGGCGCGCCGTTCCGGTTTTAATTTTTTTTTAATTTTTATTTTTTTAATTTTTTATTTTTTAAGGCCGCGTTTTTTTCAT
Organism: uncultured Oscillibacter sp.; assembly: GCA_905233795.1. Classification (GTDB taxonomy): domain Bacteria; phylum Bacillota; class Clostridia; order Oscillospirales; family Oscillospiraceae; genus Oscillibacter. The sequence continues at coordinate 1,864 of CAJOFP010000070.1, forward strand.
CCAGCAGTTCCCGGCACCGCGCCAAAAGCCGCTGATAACGCTTGTTAATCGTCTTGACCGGAAGATTATATAAAGCCGCGATTTCCGGGTCCGTCAGTTCCATGACATAGCGCAGGTTTAAAAACTCACGCTCGGCTTTCGTCAGTTTCGCGTAAAGGCGTAATATTATATCATTTTTTTCCGCCTGTTCGGTCATATTATCCGGCGCCCCGGCGTCAAAAGACTCGTCCAGCTGTTCCGTCCTGCGATACGCGGGGGATTTTACAAGATCAATCGCTTTGTTATGGGCGATACGCGTCAGCCATGTCGCGGGGGAAGCTATCTTTGGATCATAACGGCCATAGGCGGCATAGGCGGCGAAAAACGTGTCTGACACGACATCTTCAGCGTTCTCCCGATTTAATAAGATAGAATAGGCATATTGATAAATTTTATCATAATACGTCTCATAGAGCGTCTCAAAATCAGGCTTCATCTTTTTTCTCGATTTCTCAATTTATTTCTTGCTCGCTCGATTTCCGGCGCCCAGCCGCTGATAATTTTAATCCTCGGCGTCCAGCCGCTGACGCTTCACCAGTTCGGCGAAATAACCGTCCCGCGCGATTAATTCCTCATAATTTCCGTCTTCAATAATTTTGCCGCCGTCCAGAACCACAATCCTGTCGCAATGCTGAATCGTGGACAGACGATGCGCCACTACAACGCGGGTACATCCCATAGCGTCCAGCGATTCTGAAATTAATTTCTGCGTCTTGTTATCCAGCGCCGAGCGATGGCGCGGGCGATCATCAGGCGCTGTTTCTGTCCGCCGGATATGCCGCCCTGTCCCTCGGAAATCAGCGTATACATGCCCATGGGCATGGCGCGTATATCACCCGCGATACCCGCCGTCTCCGCCGCTTCCCACGCTTCATCCAAAGTCAGATCCGGCGCGGTAATCGTAATATTGGAAAAAACATCGCCCTGAAACAATCCGCCGTCCTGCGTCACAACGCCGATATTTCGGCGCAGCGAACCCAAATCCAGCGTCGTAACGTCTTTGCCGTCATAATAGACCGCGCCCCGTTCCGGGGTCTCGAAGCCTAATAATAATCTAATCAGCGTGGACTTGCCGCAGCCCGTCCGGCCCACAATCGCTATATAATCGCCGGGCCGGATTTTCAAAGACATATCGTTTAAAATATACGGCGCGTCCTCGTTATAACGGAACGAAACGTGATCCAGTTCAATCCCGCCGGAAATTTTCGTCACAATCTCCCGGCCCTCCGGCGTTTCCGGAGCTGTTTTCAAAAACGGCTCCGCCATTTCCAAAATCGACTGAATCCGCGCCACGGACAGAGCGACGCCCGACAATGACGTAAACGCCCCCATGAGAACGCCGTAAGCGGCCGTGAACGCGAAATAAGACGATTGATCCACGCCGTTTTTCACCGAAAGATAATATAAAATAATCGTCGAGAATAAATTAATCGCCGTGGAAATGACATGATTGATTTTCAGAAAAGTCGGCGGATTGTATGTCAATTCCGCGCCTTCTGAATATATATTCAACCATTTGGCGAAAATCCGTTTTTCCGCGCCGGCCAATTTAATCTTTTGCACGCCTGTAATCATGGCGTAACTCATGCCGGATTCTTGGGCGTCATGCTGCATATGCAGGCGGCTGATACGAATCTGCGCCAGCGTCGATATGCCCGAAAAACCCGTCGTCGCCAGAATGATCAGAATAGACGGAATCACCAGCGCGGGCGCGAAGCGGAAAATCTGCGTGACGTATAAAAGCGAACTCAAAGACGTTAAGCCCGCGTTTAATATCATTTTTTGCATCAGCGAACAGAGCTGATTGACCGCCATCGAGCGGCTTTTCAACTCGCCGGGGCTGTACTGTCTGAAAAAGCTGACAGGCAATGACATGAGACGCATCATCATGGACGCTCCCACGCCCAAAGACGTTTTTGTATCTAATCTTTGGGTCAGCATAGTGTTCGCCGATGAAATCATCTGTGACGATAAAGACACGCACAAAATACAAATCGCGGCGCCGATTAACGCGCTTCCTCTCCCGCTGTTCAGAATCGGCCCGGTCAGCGCGGCGATCACACGCGGGATTAAAAGCCCGACAGCCGAGACAGCCATCGTCGCCAATACAATCAACGTAATATCGCTGACTGTGATACATTCTTTGAGATAAAATAACAAATCCGGGATGCCGAGTTTCCGCAACGGCAGCGGGCGATAAAAACAAATCGCGTCCGGCTCTAAAAGCGCGGCGGTTTTCGCGGTCACGCGGACGCGTTTCCCGCTTTTCGGGTCTTGATAATAATACCCGTAAAACATGCTGGGGAACATGGCGACGGGCGTTCCGCCGTCTTTCAAAAAGCCGAGAATCGGCCCGTAAGCGTCCGCGTACCATTTGTCTTTCAGCTCAATATCGCGCCGCATCAGGCCGTAACGCCTCAGGCAGTAATCCAGCCGGTCTTCGGATTTTTTCACGTTGTCCGGAATTTCCACCGGCTTCAAATGATAATATTTTAAAATCTGGTCAATAGACTGCTTGGCGATAATCCGTTCGTCGCCCAGTTTGTCCGCCATGCGCCGTCCCAGCACGACGCCCGCGATTTTTTGAAACGATTCTTCCAGAGCTTTTAAATCCGCTTCCCGGCGTTCCTCAATTTGATCCTGAAACCAGTTCATCGCGCTCCGCCTCCTCACTCATTCGACACAAGTTCGGCGTAAGCGCCGCCCAATTTCATTAATTCATCATGCGTACCGCGTTCGACGGCTTTTCCGTGATCTAAAACAATAATTTCATCGCAGTCGCGCACGGTGGAAAGCCGGTGGGCGATTACGATACAGGTAATCCCCCGTTCTTTGATCGACCGGACAACGTCATATTCCGTCTTGGCGTCCAGCGCGCTGGTGGCTTCGTCTAATATAATAATCGTCGGGTCCTGCGCCAAAACGCGCGCGATCTCCATTCTCTGCCGCTGTCCGCCCGACAAATCCCGTCCGCCTGAAGTCAGTTTATGCTGATAGCCTCCGGCGAGTTTCATAATATCATCGTGTAACTGCGCGTCCCGCGCCGCCATGATAACTTCAAAACTCTGAATCGAGTCATCCCACATTTTGATATTATTTTCTATACTGTCCTCAAATAATATAATATCCTGATCCACGACGGCCAGAGAACCCGTCATAATATCGCGGGGATACGCGCCGCGGGGTTTGCCGTCAAATAAAATCTCACCGCTCCACGGGCTGTACAATCCTGAAACCAATTTCGACAGCGTGGACTTGCCGCATCCGGACGCCCCTACAATGGCGACCCGTTCGCCGGTCTTGATCGACAAAGAAAAATCCCGAATCAGCGGCTCTTCCAGTTTTGAATATCCAAACGTCACGTTTTTTAATTCCACGTTGCCTCTTAATTTAGACAAATCCTGTACTTCCGCGTCCCGGTTTTCTTTTACGGCCTCGTCATCGGGATACGCCATCACGTCCTCCACGCGCTCCATCTGCGTCCGCATTTCCTGAATCGTCTGTCCCGCGCCGATCAGCGACATGGCGGGCGACAAAAACGCGCTTAAAAATCCCTGAAACATGAGAACCGCGCCAAGGGAGAAATTCCCGTCCATGACCATCCGCACGCCAAGAATCAATACGGCGTAATTGGCCGCCGCGCTGAAGAAAGCGAGAATCACGCCCCATAACTGATTGGTTTTCGTCGCTTTGACATTCTGCGCGTTCACGGACGCCTGATAACCGGCCCATTTCTGGAAAAATCCGTTTTCCGCGCCGCTGGCTTTGATCGTCTCGATCATTTCAATGCCCGTGACTGTAGCCGATTCCAGTTTGCCGGAGTCCCGCATCTGGACGCGGGATATATTCACGCGCTGTTCGGACGCGAGACGGGAGACGAATATATCCACAATCAGCGTCGTCAAACCCACAAGCGTCAGAACAGGGCTTTGTTTGATCATCAAGACCAGATAAAACAGCATCATGACGGAGTTTAAAAGCAGCGGCGCGAACGTGTTAATCAGCGTTCCCGCGATAGACGCGTTTAAAGCCAGACGGCTTTGAATATCGCCCGCCAGACGCTGGGAGAAAAACTCCATAGGCAGTCTCAGCGTTTTCCACATGTAACCCGCGCTCCCAATGGCCGCCATTTTCCCGTTGATTTTCAACGAATAAATACTTTGCGCCCATTGAACCGCTAATTGAATCACGGCCAGAAAGACCATCATGGAAATAAACGGATACAGCCAGTCACGATTGACGCCCGTCAACAGACGGTCCATAAAAATACGCGACGTGACGGAATTGACAATGCCAAACAAATAAGTGATCGCCGTCGTGACCATGACGAACGCCGCCGCCATGCCCGCGCCGATCAGACGCTTGCGGGCGAAATCTATCGTGCTTTCCCGTTTCCCGTCCGGCTTGAAATTCTTGGACGGTACGAGCGCGATCACGATGCCCGTAAAAGACCGGTCAAACTCTTCCCAGCTGACTTTCACGGCCCCCCGCGCCGGGTCGTTTAAATATACCCATTTCCCGCGAAATCCGTCCAGAACCACAAAGTGATTCATATTCCAATGGATAATGCACGGAAACTGACCGTTCTGACGCAGGCTTTCCGGCGATTTGCGATAGGCTTTGACATCAAATCCATACGCCTCCGCCGCCAGATAAATATTTTTCGCCTTAGACCCGTCTCTGGATACGCCGCAGTCTGACCGCACCTGCTCCAGCGGCGTCCATTTGCCGTAATACGCCATGACCATGGCCAGCGACGCCGCGCCGCATTCCAGCGCTTCCAGCTGCATGACGACCGGCACTTTCGCCACGCCTTTTGTCAGCGTCGGCCTGATTTTATTCGTCCCCACCCGCGTCACCTGCTTTCCAGCAGGAACCGGATCGGGTGAATCCGTTCCACGATGATTTCCGCGTCATAGGCGCCGTCCGGCAGAGAGACTTGCGCGTGGGCGACCGTCCGCCCGTATTCGTCCGCGTCAATGGAAGAGACGATACATTCCTGTGACGCCACGCGCATGGGCATGCCCGATTTGATTTCCCCGTACTCGCTCCCCGTCACAACCGCCTGAACGGCGTTATTTCTGACAACCGCTTTCGCGTCCGCGGTCGTTTCCAGCGTTCCCACCGTTGACCACGCCATCAGGGCGATTAAAATCAATAAAACCGCCGTCAAAATTACCCATATCCCCGGATTTGTCACACGCAAATAATCCGTGAGCTGTTCCGGTGAGGATATACGCTCCATCGTTTTCTTCCTGAAAACAGCGCTTTCCATTTTCTCAGACATCTCCTTTTTTATTATTCATTCACAGCCGCCGTTTCCGCATATTCTTCCGCGACAGCCGTTTCCGCGTATTCATTGATCTCCGACGTTTCCTCATATCCGCCGGCCTCCGCCGTTTCTTCCGTTTCCGGGACGGGCGTCGGCGTCGGCGCCGGTCTGTATTTGTCCGTCCGGGTATTCGTCAGACTCAGATTCATGCCGTTAAACTCAAACGTGAATATATACGTCAGATTCGCCGCTTTTTTTGATACGAATATATCCGCGCTTCCGACCGCGTTGTTTCTCAGATAAATATCCGTCCCGCCGTCCGCGATCACAACCGACGGAACGTCGATCACCGTTTCATCCGAGCTGTACGCCGTCCAGATGATTTCCTCCGGGATTTCCACTTCCGGTTCCGGATTGACTTCCCATGGAAATTCCGCATCCAGACTTCCGTAATTTTCCGAGGATTCATCCGGGATTTCCGACGGGATTTCTTCCGCCGTTTCTTCCGGGATTTCCGTTTCTTCCGCCGGGACTTCTTCCGCCGTTTCCGCCGCGCTTTCATTCGATTCAAATTTTATATCCGAATCCGTAATATGAATCACCGCGTTCCCGAAAGCGCCCGTTTGGACGTTAAACGGATACCC